>CAYYEB010000001.1:0-56583 GCA_964470725.1 uncultured Lachnospiraceae bacterium
AGGAAAATCAAAAGAAAGTAGATTAGAACCAAATGTTCGGACTACTCAAAGCTGAGTCTCTGTAAAGTACAAGTAGAGAACAGTAAAATTACTGTTTACTCCCTATAGTGTACAGGGTCCAAGATTATGGCCTGATTGCTCCGGGCGTCCGAGTGACGCCGGTTCTTAATGAATGCAAGCCTTCAGGCGCAGCATGAATTTAGAACCGCTGCGAGAACGAGCGAGCGGGAGCGTCCCGGAACAACAGGCCATGATCTGAGACCCGTCGGTCTTGAGCACATCTGAACAGTTACAGTCTATCAACCGGCAAAATGGATAGACTTTGCAATTGACGGCCGTACAGCGTATAATGAGCAGAACATAAGATGCATAATTTCGCACAGCGGTGAGAATAAATGAAAATATTATTAGTATGCTCTTCAGGAGGACATCTGAACCACCTGTACATGCTGAAGCCTTTCTGGCAGAAACATGACCGGGTCTGGGTTACCTTCGACAAGGAGGACGCAAGAAGTCTTCTGAAGGGAGAAAAAGTATATCATTGCTATTTTCCGACGAATCGAAGCCTGAAGGCACTTGTGATCAACTGGAAACTCGCAAGAAAGGTTCTGAAGAAGGAAAAACCGGATCTGATTATTTCCTGCGGAGCGGCCGTGGCGGTACCGTTTTTTTATGTCGGGAAACATATGGGAATAAAAACGATCTTTATTGAGATTTTTGACAGAATCAATAAGCCGACCATGACGGGAAGACTGGTGTATCCCGTTGCGGATCGCGTGATTGTACAGTGGGAAGAAATGAAAAAGGTATATCCGAAGGCGGAAAACCTGGGAAGTATCTTTTAATGGAGAAGATAGATGATCTTTGTGACAGTCGGTACGCATGAACAGCAGTTTAACCGCTTAATTAAATATGTGGACATGCTCTGTGCAAAGGGAATTATCAAAGAGGATGTTCTGATTCAGACGGGATACAGTACATATATTCCGACGCATTGCGCGCACGAGAAATTCTTTTCCTATGCTGATATGCTGAAGCACTTTGAAGCAGCGCATATCATTATCACACATGGAGGACCGGCAAGTTTTCTGCAGCCGCTCCGGATGGGAAAAGTACCAATCGTGGTTCCGCGTCAGAAAAAATATCATGAGCATGTAAATAATCATCAGGTGGAATTCTGCAGGGCAGTGGATGAAAAATACGGAAATATTATTCTGGTGGAAGATATCCGGAAACTGGGAATGATTCTGCTGAACTATGACGAACTGGCTGCACACAGAACCCGCAGTATGATCAACAATAATCAGAAGTTTATCAGACGGTTTGAAGAAATCGTGGATGATCTGATGAATGAAAAGTAACACAAGAGACAGAACGGCTCACTGGGAGGAGATTTTCAGGTGAAAAAGACTGCCGGAAATGGGCGCCTCAATGATTTTGACGGACTGAGACTCCTGGGAATGCTGATCATCATGGCAAGTCATTCCCAGGCTTTTCATATGACCGGAATCGGAATTGTATTTGCCTATATGTTCCTGATTCTGAGCGGCTTCTTTCTGGTAAGTCCCCTGCGTCCGGATGGAGAGGAACGGTATGCGCATCCGCTGAACTGGCTGAAGTTTTACGTGCTGCGTTTTATCCGGATAGTGCCGCTTATGTGGGCTGTGATTCTGGTTTTCTGGTGGCTTGGTGACGACACGCTCAGAAGTCCGGGGATTCTTGTAAATGCGCTGACCTTGCGTCTGCCGGTCGGTCATCTCTGGTTTATTCAGCATGAACTGATCGGACTATTATTTGTGCCGCCGATTCTTGGAGCGATATATTGGGCAAAGAAGCACCTGAAGCTTTCAAATGTGGCGGCAGGGATTATCCTCATGGTCGGAGGCATAGTCCTTTCGTGGTACATTTTCCATAGGGACATACAGCTTTACTGGAACGGATGGGATTCCAAAAGAGTTATTTCCTCTCAGATGATGCTGATCGGCATGGGCCTCGGTTATTTTGTGAAGGCGTTCGGCCTTCGAAAAAAGCCGCATATTGTGCTGGATCTTTTGCTGGATATTCTGATTCTCGGACTCCTTTTTTATATGACGGTCTATCAGGGAGGATGGTTTCAGTCAGTGCTTCATGGAGGAAAACCGGACTTTTACGGCATAGCCGGAAATCCGCTGAGACTGGGACTGGAGGGAACGCTTTTAATCGCACTTCTGACTCTCAATCGCTTTGGGCTGATCCCGAGAATTTTGAGTATTCCTGTCGTGGCCAGATTCGGTCGGGCCAGTCTTGGAATCTATCTGATACATTACTATCTGATTCGATTTATGCTTTTGGATGTACCGAAGAACTGGGTACTTCTGGTCATCATTACGTTGCCTCTTGCACTTTTTATTTATGAAAATATAGAATCCCCGGTGTATCGGAGGGTGAAGAACCGACTGAAGTGATCGTTGATTGCGGATATATCTGTAATCGTTATTGGCACCTGCTTTATGGAATTCCATCAGCAAAATGCCGGGAGAGATGAACTCCGGTAAATGAGAAGAGCGGCTTTTGAATCAATCATGTGATAGAAAAAGAGAACAGGCCTACGGGTATCGATTTGTATGCGGCGCATTGCTGACGGCGATGTGTGCCGCATCATTTTTCGTTGTCTGGTTTCAGTTTGTCAGAGAGAACAATCAGACGGGCCATCTTCTCGGACGGGGCAATCTCCTGATGGCTGTTGGAATTTACGTGATTGTGATACTGCTTTGCGGCAGATGGTTCGGTGCATTTTTGATTGGCGTGAGCCGCAGAATGAATCTGATTGCTTCGGAAATCACGGCAATTTTTCTGACTGACTTTTCCGAAGTCTTTATTTCCATGGCAATTACCGGACAGTTTCGATTTTTCAGGCATTTCCTGGGAAGGTATATGCTGCTTTTTCTGCTGCAGGCAGTGGCTGCATCTGTGGGAAGTATTCCGGCATTGAAACTGTATTACCGTTTCTTTCCGCCGCTTCGGGTATTAGAACTCTGGGGTGAAAAAAGAGAGGACCTGAATATTTATGAGCCGGGAATAAAGGAAACATTTCGGATCGCAAAAACAATAGACTGTAGGGATCTGGAAACGGGACTTGAAAACAGGAAGACGGATGCGGAAATTCGGAGCATGATGAAAGAACTGAAGGGAGCTGAGTTCCGTCAGAAAATGACCGGGTATGATGCGGTACTCCTGAATGGCCTGGCGGCCCCTCTTCGAAATGTGCTGCTTAAGATCTGCTATGAGGCGGATGAACGCGTTTACTTTACTCCGGATATTGCGGACATTCTGGTAAAAGCATCCGGAAACTTCAACGTTCTTGCTACACCGCTTTATCTGAACCGGAATGTTCCGATGACATTCAGTCAGAGATTCTGGAAGCGTTTCTTCGATATTGTGCTTTCACTGATCTTCCTTATCGTTCTTTCACCTCTTTTTCTCGGAATTTCGATTGCAATAAAAACAGATGACGGTGGGCCGGTACTGTTTCGTCAGAAACGCTGCACTCTGGGAGGCAGAGAATTTCAGATTCTCAAATTCCGAAGTATGGTGGTAGACGCGGAAAGTGACGGACGGCCGCATCCGGCAACAGAGCATGATGAACGGATCACCAGGGTGGGGCATTTCCTACGGGCGTCCCGGATGGATGAACTTCCGCAGCTGATCAATATCCTGAGAGGGGATATGTCTATTGTGGGACCCCGGCCGGAAAGGGTGGAGCATGTGCGGAAATATACACAGGACCTGCCGGAATTCCGCTATCGCCTTAAAATGAAGGGCGGACTTACGGGATATGCGCAGGTGTACGGAAAATACAATACGACGGCTCTCGACAAACTGAAAATGGATCTGGTGTACATCACAAACTATTCTCTGCTTCTTGACGTGCAGATTATTTTTGAGACGGTGAAAACGCTGTTTCGGAAGGAAAGCACGGAAGGATTTTCAGAGGAGCAAAGCAGAGAACTCCAATAAAGTTATGAAGATAGCAATTATTTCAAACGGATATATGTGGTTTCCGGTGGAATCCGGCACCTTGAGACTTTTCGATATTGCCAGAGCGTTTGCCGAAAGCGGATGGGAAACGGATGTCATTACAACAAGTTTTGAACATTTCGAAAAGCGGCAGAGGGATCAGAAACGTATTCGGGCACAGCACTATCCGTTTCGGATTTCATTTATCCCCTCTCCGCCTTATCGGAAAAATATCGGTGTGAAGAGAATTCTGAGTAATGAAAAGACGGCCATAAATCTGTCCGGATACCTGGAACAATACGGAAGAAAATATGATGCAGTTTACTGCACCATCCCATCCAATCGGGTTGCGGCCACAGCTGCCGGATTCTGCCACAGGAATCATATTCCATTCATTGTGGATATCGAGGATCTCTGGCCTGAGGCAATGCAGATGGTGATTCGGCGTAAAAGTCTGCAGAAGCTTTTACTTGGCGGACTGCAGCGGGATGCCGATTATGTATATCGCTGTGCGGATGGAATCATCGGAACCTCAGACGAGTATACGGCACGGGCATTTCTCAACCGGCCGCAGAATATCCCCGCGAAGACGGTCTATGTGGGATGCGATCTTGACTCCTTTGATGAGAGTGTCAGAAAGTACGGTGCGGAAATCATAAAAACGGAGAAGGAAATCTGGGTTACCTATGCCGGCTCCCTTGGAGAAAGTTATGGACTTCAGTACCTTATAGAAGCGGCCGGAAAGCTGCAGGACAGAAAAGAATGGAATATCCGGTTGAAGCTTCTCGGAACCGGGACGATGGAAAAAAAGCTGAAGCTTTATGCAAAAGAAATGGGATGTACAAATGTCGATTTCCCGGGATTTCTGCCATATTCAAAAATGGCGGCCTGCCTTTCAAAGTCGGACATCGTTGTGAATTCTTTCCGCAAGGGCGCTGCGCAGAGCTTTGTCAACAAGATCGGGGATTATCTGGCATCCGGAAAACCGATGATCAATACATTGGAAAATCCCGGTTTTCAAAAGTTTGTGAAAGAAGAAAAACTGGGCCTTAATATCGAGGCGGAGAATCCGGATATGATCGCCGATGCGGTCCTGTATCTTCTGAAACATCCGAAGGAGTATCAGGAAATGGCGGAAAATGCCAGAAGAGTGGCGGAAGAGAAGTTTGACCGGAGAAAGACATATCCGGAGATTGTACAAATGACGGAAGAAGTCGTCAGAAAGAAAACATCAGATGCTCGGTAAGACACGGTATCTATGGCGATAGTATTATATGTGATACAAAAGCGGATTTTGCCGCTAAAGTCTAATTTGAGGTGGACAGGGGATGAACTGGAGGAACGTCAGAGACAAACTGTTTTTAGTGAAGGGGAGGGACATTGCCTCCTTTTTTCTTCTGCTCCCGGCGGCTCTTCCGGCTCTGATGATCAGGAAAAAAAGCAGAAAACCGATCTGGCTTGTTCTTGAGCGCTCGGGAGAAGCGCGGGACAATGGAAGGGCCTTTTTTGAGTATCTGATGCGATATAAGCGTCATGAAGTGACACCGTTTTATGCGATCAGAAAAGATGCGGCAGACGCCGTGGAACTGAAAAAGTACGGAAGACATGTGATTGAATACGGCTCCTTTCAGCATATCCTGTATTTTCTTGCCTGCAGGGCAAATATCAGCTCTGTGAAAAATATGGGACCAAATGATCTGATGGGATTTGTGTTTCGTCGTCTGGGACTTATGAACAATAAAATGTTCTTCTTACAGCATGGGATCACTGTCAATCATCCGGACTGGCTTGACTATTCCGATACCCGTTTCCGGATGGTTTTATGCGGGGCAAAACCGGAGTACAACTATGTAAAATCCGAATTCGGTTATCCGGAAGATCACGTGGCCTATGCAGGAGGCATGTGCCGGTATGATGCGTTACAGCACTTCCTGCAGAAAGCTGCATGCGGTGATTCTTTCCGCAGACGGAAAGCGGAAGGGCATGGTACGCATAGTGCGCAGCCGGATGCATTTCCTATTCACAGCAGAAGAAGGCAAATCCTGATTCTTCCGAGCTGGCGTGCCTGGCTGAAACCGGGAGATCCGGGAATGGTGAAAGTGGAGCATACGGACTCTTTTAGAAATACGGAATATTTTCGAAAATGGAAGGAATTTCTTTTGTCAGGAGAGCTTCGAAGCTTTGCCCAATCCCACCGGATGAGGATTGTTTTTTATCCGCATCCGACGATGCAGAACTATATCCGGAACTTTCAAAAGATTGAAAATGGTAACGGAAGGGACCGGACGATTGTGATTGCCGATGCGGATGATTGGAAATTAAACGAGTTAATTGCGGAATCGGATCTTCTCATAACGGATTATTCCAGCGTGTTCTTTGATTTTATTTACATGAAAAAGCCGGTTATTTTTTATCAGTTTGACCGGAAAAAATATCGGAGGTTTCATTACAGGGAAGGTTATTTTTCTTATGAGAAGAATCCCTTTGCGCATACATATGAGACAGCCGAAGACGTACTGAAGGAACTGGAACGCATCACGGATGCCTCTTTTCAGGTATCGGAAGAATATCTTGCAGCTCACAAAAGATATTTTCCGGTCTATGATGATAAAAACTGCGAGCGGACATGGGAGATCATAAAAAATGTGTCAGATGAAGTATAAGGTGACGCGCAGACGCGGTATGAAAACGATCCGGATGCGTATGCAGGAGGACGGCACGATACTGGTATCGGCACCCTACGGTGTTCCGCGTGAAATGATAGAGGAGGCTGTCAGAAAGAGCAGCGGTGCGCTGGAGCAGGGACGCCGAACCATGGATGAGGCGCATGATCGCTGGCAGAAATTTGTATCGGAAAGACTGGCATCCCGGCAGATAACTGAGGAACGGATTCACAGGGACGGGGAAGACATACTGGTCGGTACGCCATTTAAGAAGGGCAGTTTTTTTAACGGACTTCCTCTGATCACAGATCTGGAGACCTTTCAGGAGATGTTTGATACCGCATATAAAAACTTTGAAAAAAAGCATCCGATTGAACTCTGCAAGGTCACGATGCGTCAGATGAAAAGCCGCTGGGGATCCTGCCGGCCGGGCACGGGGAGGATGACTTTTAATCTTCTGCTTTTATATGTGCCGGGAAATTGTGCCGCATATGTGATTTACCATGAACTCTGCCACTTTCTGGAACTCAATCATTCAAGAAAATTCTGGCAGCAGGTGGAAAAATACGTTCCCGACTACCGGGAAAGGGAACAGGAGCTGCGCACTTACGGAGAGATACTGATCAGCCATAGTATTTCATAAAAGATGCGTGGCACTTGCGGACAAAGTACCCAGCTCTATGGTGTCGCCGGCAAAACATATCCTCCGGCGCTCAAAATCGTTTTTGATTCGCGTCCGGAGGATAGTTTTGCCGACTCTTATATTTCATATGAACTGATATTTGTGATTTGGGCGTCAAAAGTGATTACGCGCGGGTACCCTTCTTCGAAGGGCCCACTGTCATGCAAGTATGCCCTGAGAGAAGACTTTTGACACAGTAATCATATTTGTAATTGCCCGGAAATGGAAAGGATCGCAATATGATACCCAAAGTAATTCACTATTGCTGGTTTGGCGGAAATCCGCTTCCTCTTTCCGTTCAAAAATGCATTGAAAGCTGGAAGAAGTTCTGCCCTGACTATGAGATAAAAAAATGGGATGAGGAAAACTTTGATCTTGATACATGCAGGTACGTGCGTGAGGCGTATGACAGGAAAAAATGGGCTTTTGTCAGTGATTATGTCCGCTTTTTTGCATTGTATCGTTATGGCGGAATCTATTTTGACACGGATGTGGAACTGATCCGCAGTATAGACGATATCAGAAAAAACGGCCCTTTTTTTGCAATGGAACCGCCGTCTCCCTATGATGCAGTGCCGGTCATGCGGATTGCGCCCGGACTTGGAATGGGAGCGGAAGCCGGAAATCGGTTTATCAAAGAGATTCTGACAAGTTATGAGAACGACATGTTTATCCGGCGGGATGGAACGGTCAATCCGATGACCGTCAATACAAGAGTCGGAAAACTGATTGGTCAGTATACAAAAACGCAGAGCGGAAGTTTCGAAGAGCAGGCAGGCTTTCTTCTGTATCCGCCGGACTTTTTCTGCCCGATCAATTACTATACGGGCGAAACAAGGTTTACGGACAGAACCCGAGGCATTCATCACTATGAGGCGACCTGGAAGAACAGGGATGAACAGGCCATTGCACGGATCCGTCAGAAATATTCCGAAAAGGGAAAAGCCGGACGGGCTTTCGCGGAGGCGGCAGTAATGCCCCTAAGGGTGAAAAATCGCGTGCGGGAAGACGGATGGATGAATGCCGGAAAACGCGCACTGAAGGCACTGGACCGCAGAAGTAAGTCAGACACATGCGTGCCTGCGCAGCCGCAGGGAAACAGTTTCGAGAAACCGGACGGGGAAAGGCATGAAACGTCAGTCGATGGAATCAGTGTAACGGTTCTTACGGCAACATTTAATCGTGCAGGTACTTTGAAAAGATTGTTTGATTCCCTGAAGGCACAGGCAGATCGGAATTTCGAATGGATCGTGGTTGACGATGGGTCAACAGATCATACGAGGGAGCTGGTCCGAAGTTTTGAGGAAGAGCAGCCGGGATTTCCGATCCATTATGTGTATCAGAAAAACGGGGGAAAGCACAGGGCAATCAACTGTGGAGTCCGAAAGGCTGTGGGGCGGTTTATTTTCATTGTGGACAGTGATGACTGGCTGACATCGGATGCGATCCGGCATGTCAACAGATGGTGCGAAGAGATACTTCATTTGCCGGATATTGCGGGCGTTGCAGGCAGAAGAATTTCCCCGAAAGGAGAGGAGATTACAGGCTATCGAAATACCAGGCAAGGGAGCTGCAGTGCGGTAGCGGGAACTGAAAAAGGAAGAGCCCGTCTGCAGAAAAATCAGGATTCCTATATTACGGCTCCGAACAATCAGCGCAAAAAGTATTACCTGACCGGGGATCAGGCGGAGATCTATAAAAAATCCATATTGCTGCAGTTTCCGTTTCCGGAATTTACCGGTGAAAACTTTATCAGTGAAGATTCAGTCTGGAACCTGATCGCAGGAAGGGGATATGCTCTGCGGTGGTATGCGGTTCCGATTTATTTTTGTGAATATAAAGAGGATGGATTAAGCGCAAAAGTACGAAGGGAAGGACTGGAAGAGAAGAACTTTGAGGGATATTCCTATCGACTGGCGGTCAACTTCCGTTATGCCCCGAATCCGTATCGAAAGATACTGCGGCTGATAAAATTTTACCGGGCACAGCTGAAAAAAGGATATCCCTTGCAGGAGGCAAGAAAAAGGCTGGGCAGATGCTTCCGGATGATGGACCGGTTCCCGTCCGGGTCAGATCGCCGATAAAACAAAAGAGATTTTCCGGTGCTCAAAATCCTTTCGTGCTTGCATCTGAGAGGCATTTTACCAACATCTGACATGTGGAACTGCGAGGAGTAGCAATATGAGTTTTGATACTGCGGTGATCATCTTAAACTACAAAAGTTCGGATATGACCGAAAACTGCGTGGATCAGCTGCTGCATCTGTCAGTGGAGGCGGATCTTGTGATCGTGGACAATCGTTCTGAAGACGGCTCCTTTGCATATCTGCGGGAAAAATATGCGGATGAGCCGAATGTATCCGTAGTGCAGACGGATCACAACGGCGGTTATTCTTATGGAAATAATTTCGGTATCCGGGCGGCGGAACATCTGTCTTCTCATCGTTTCATCGCGATTATGAATCCTGATGTCACTCTTAAGAGCAATATCTTTCCGGATCTGACGAAAAAGCTGGATGGGGATCCGCGCTGTGCGGCGATTTCGGGAAAGATGATTCTTTCCGGAAGAAAAGAGGATAGCGGCGGAGAGATAATCACATGGAGGATCCCGACGGCAAGGGGTGTATACATGGATGCGTTAAAACGCAGAAGACGTTGGGACAGGCGCAGAACATACAAAAGAGTGGATGATCGTTATGTCCGAACCGAGCTTCTGCCTGGCAGCTTCTTTGTGATCAAAAAAGACATTTTTCAAAAAATCGGATGGTTTGATGAGGGAGAATTCCTTTATAATGAGGAAAATATTCTTGGAATCAAACTGAAAAGGCTGCATCTGTATTGCCTGATCGACACGTATGTTTCTTATGAACATCATCACACATTCGGGTATGGACACACTCCGCTTTATAATTATCAGCACAATATGAGCCGGATTCTTGCACAGAATCAAAGAGAATATACTTCAAGAGAGTATTTATGCAGGCAGTATTATGGCGGAAAGTATAGCGGGAGGCTGAAGACGGTTCACAGAATCAACACGTTGAGGATCTATTGTAAATACCTGATCGGGCGCATGATCGGTATTGTGTACCGGCCAAAGCAGTAAGAAGCAAGATAAGGAGACGTTGACGTTGGAGCAGAAAACCTATAAATCTCTCGGAACAAATGCAATACTGAATGCCGTCCGCAGCGGCCTTTCCATTGCATTTCCGCTGATTACATATCCGTATGCGTTTCGTGTTCTGCATGCGTCAGGCATGGGGAAAATCAACTATGCAACCTCGATTGTGAGCTATTTTTCTCTGGCGGCGGGACTGGGAATTTCCACATACGCGGTGCGTCAGGGGGCAAGAATCCGGGAAGATAAAAGGGCAATAAACAGGTTTGCTTCTGAAATCCTGAGCTTTAATCTTCTGACCACACTTGCCTCCTGTACCGCACTTTTTTTGTGCCTTCTTTTTATTCCGAAACTTCAGGCATACAGGTCGGTGACACTGATCCTCGGGACCACGATCCTTTTTACAACGGTCGGAATGGAGTGGCTGATTACGGTTTATGAGGACTATCTCTTTGTGACCATCGAGAGTATTGTGACGCATGTGCTATCGATGATTCTCCTCTTTCTTCTGGTAAAAACGGCGAAGGATGTTCTGCGGTATGCTGCCCTTACGGCATTGACGTCCTTTACCATCTGCCTGATGAACCGCATCTACTGCAGAAAATATGTGAAGCTGTCACTGACGCGGCACATGAATCTTCAGACACACCTTCGGCCGATTTTGAATTTTTTTGCAAATTCGGTGGCGACAACAATTTATGTGAGCTCTGATACGACAATGCTGGGCTGGATGGAAGGAGATTATTATGTCGGCATTTATTCCATTGCCGTCAAGATCTATACCGTGATCAAGCAGCTGATGGCGGCGCTCTATCAGGTGGCGATTCCCCGCATTTCCTATTATGCAGGAAGAAAAGATGATGGGCATATCCGGGATATTTATACAAAGATTATCTGTGCACTGACAATCGTTCTGCTCCCTGTGGCTGCGGGACTTGCCGCAGTATCCCGCGAGATCATCCGGATTATGGGCGGGCCGGAATATGAAGAGGCCGCAGTGACACTGGCCATTCTGGCGGTATCACTTATCGGGGCGATCTACGGGGGAGCCGTTACCTACTGCCTCAATATTCCACTGGAACGGGAGAAATATAATGTGCAGGCGACAGGGATCAGTGCAGTCTTGAATATCGGTCTCAATCTTTTCATGATTCCGCTCTTCCGACAAAACGGAGCTGCGGTGACAACGGCTATATCCGAGTTCTTTGTTTTTCTTTATTCTGCGGTACTTCTTCGAAAACAGGTAAGTCAGAAATATCTTGTTTGGAACAGAGTCGGAAAAAGTCTTCTTCATGCCGGTGTCGGCGTCCTGACGATCGGATGCATCACATTTTTGATACACCGTTCCGCGATTTCGGAAATACCGGGATTCTTTCTGATTGTGTTACTCAGTATTGGGGTCTATGCGGCGGAACTTTTTCTCTTTCAGGATGAGACGGCAATCTACTATGGTCGAAAGCTGATGAGACGGTAAGTTGACGATTTGAGCAGAAGATCGGCCTTCTGTACTTGATTCAATATGGAAGTGAGAGTCAGGTTACCTTAAAATAGATGAAGCTTATGATCATATTCACAGAAAGATGCGATGCAATAAGGGGTATAACATGATTTCTATTGGTTCAACCAAAAAAGTGTATAAGGAGCCGGATCCGGCATCACTTATTTTTACAAGGTGGATGCTCTGGCTCTATCTGCTGGCGTTCTGTGTGATCTATCCGTTTTATTATGAGGATCACTATTACAATATGGGGGATGCAAAATGGCATTTCTTCAGGACCATCACATTTTACTGGACCCATGGGGATTTTATCATTCCCGGCCTTCTGATGATTGTACTTGCATTTTCCGTCTGGTATCTGATCACCCTCGGAGTGAGGGGAGAACTCCGGGAGAAGATGCACTGCTCTGTGACGGACAGATTTGTGCTGGTATATCTGATCCTGGTGACAGTATCGGCACTGCTGGCGCCCGATAAGACCAATGTGCTGTGGGGATTTACCGGCTGGTACATGGGATATATGGCACAGCTGTCTTTTGTTCTGCTGTATTTTCTGGTTTCAAGGTTCTGGTTGGCGGATGGCGCGGGAATTTTTCTGGCACTGGCAGTTTCGGAAATCACGTTTATTCTGGCAATTCTCAATCGTTTCAAGATTGATCCGCTGGGAATTTATGATGGAAATATTGACGGCACGCATTATTTTGTATCGACATTCGGAAATACAACATGGTATGGCTGTTATCTCACCATTATGCTGGCCATCGGGGTGTATTACTTCTGGGATACGAAAAAGCTCTGGATCAAACTGATGGCGGGGGTGCTGGTTGCGACCGGCTTTATGACTGCGGTGACGACGGACTCAGATGCAGTATTTGTGGGACTCTTTGGAATTCTGTCGGCGCTCTTTTTCTTTTCCTGTAAAGACGCACGGCATTTTAAGAATTTCTGGCTGGTCATTGTGATCGGGCTGGCGTCGTTTAAGGCAATCGGAGTCCTGCGGCTGCTTTTTCCGAAACAGAGCGTCTGGCTGCATGCAATTCCGCTCTTTTTATCAGTGGGAAATGGGATGTGGGCGGCTCTGGCAGCGGCCGTTGCTATTTACATTCTTGTGTGTGCTCTGGACCGGGAAGAGAAGCTGAATTTCCGGGTGATCGGAGCGTTTCGCTGGATTTACATCGGACTGGTCATCGCCGGTATTACACTTTTGGTTGTGTATATAGTGCTCAATACGAACGGACTTCTTCCTGAAAGCCTCAGCAGTGACAGTAATTACCTGCTCTGGAACGACAGGTGGGGAGACAACCGGGGCGGCAACTGGACCGTATCCGTGCTGTCATTTTTCCGCACATTTAAGGATAATCCTTTATGCTTTCTTTTTGGGGCGGGACCGGATAATTTTCATGTGACGGTGTATAAATACTACAATGCGCGGCTGCATCAGATCGCCTATAATGCGACATTTCCCCACAATGCAAATGCGGTTCTGACCTGTGCCCACAACGAATGGCTGTGCGCCTTTATGAATTACGGACTGCTCGGAGGTATTGCATATCTTGGAATCTTCGTGTCGGCTGTACGCAGGTTTTCCAAAAAGAGCAAGGATTGTCCGCAGGCGGCCGCTGGAGTGATTGCGGTCATTGCCTATTTTGCATTTGATTTCTTCTGCTACCAGCAGATCATCAGCACTCCGCTCATTTTCATCGTGATCGGTGCAACGGAGTATCTGGTGACACAGTCAAAGGCATAAATCTTTTGTGATCATGTTAAGACCTCGCACCATAAGAGCCGCCCTGTCCCTGTGTTCAGGAATCGATACGTAAGCCAACTCTAAGAAAAGTTCGCCATTGCGAAAAGCCGGTGAAAATCCGCCCGACTCACCTGGTATCTCGCTCACCGAAAGTTCCCGACGTTCACACAGCGGATTTTCACCGAACGCAACAGCGAACTTTTCAAGAGTCGCTAACGCATCTCATATTCACACAGGGACAGAGCGGCTCTCATGACGCTCGAATATGCCATGAAAAAGCTACTGTTCAAAATAATGCGAAAAAGTGGCAGTGAAATAAGAAGCTGAGTGTCATAAGATTTTTATGGTAAATGATACGGTGTTGTGATACGATAACCACGGTTATGAAAACTGCGTGCGGACATGTATCACGTTCTGCCGCTTGGCACATTCTTGGGAGGCTTACATTGAAGGAATTTAAACCTGTAAAGGAAGGCAAAGTACGTGAAATTTATGACATCGGCGACAACCTGATTATGGTTGCGACGGACCGGATCTCTGCATTTGATGTCATTTTGAAAAATAAGGTGACAAAAAAGGGAACTGTTCTGACACAGATGTCCAAATTCTGGTTTGATTATACAAAGGATATCATTCCGAACCATATGATCAGTGTGGACGTAAATGATATGCCGGAATTTTTCAGACAGCCGCAGTTTGACGGAAACAGCATGATGTGCAAGAAGCTGAAGATGCTTCCGATTGAGTGCATTGTCCGCGGATATATCACAGGATCAGGCTGGAAGAATTATGTTAAGGATGGCACAATTGCCGGACTGAAACTTCCGGAAGGTCTCAAGGAATGCGGAAAGCTTCCTGAACCGCTCTATACACCATCCACAAAGGCTGAGATCGGTGATCACGATGAGAATATCAACTATGAACAGTCCATTGATGTTCTGGAAAAGATTTATCCGGGCAAGGGCGAGGAATACGCAAAGAAACTTCGTGATTCCACAATTGCGCTTTATAAGAAATGTGCAGACTATGCACTGACACGGGGCATCATCATCGCTGATACCAAATTTGAATTCGGTCTGGATGAAAACGGCAATGTAGTGCTTGGTGATGAGATGCTGACTCCGGACAGTTCCCGTTTCTGGCCGGTGGAAGGATACGAAGAGGGCCACGATCAGCCATCTTTCGATAAGCAGTTTGTCCGCAACTGGCTGAAAGCACATCCGGACAGCGACTACAACCTGCCGCAGGATGTTATTGACAAGACGATTGCAAAATACAAGGAAGCATACAAGCTTCTGACGGGCAAGGAAATTCAGTAATCAAAATTTAGTTTTACCCAAAAATCATAAAACCTCAGAATCCCTTTCCACGAGTGTGAAGGGTATTCTGGGGTTTTTATAATATGATAACGGCTTGTCACATATTCGAGCACCAGTATTCCCGCTCTGCTCGGTGTGAATATGAGATGCGTTAGCAACTCTTGAAAAGTTCGATGTTGCGTTCGGCGAAAATCCGCTGTGTGAACGTCGGGAACTCTCGTTGAGCGGGACGTCAGGTGAGTCGGGCGGATTTTCACCGGCTTTTCGCAATGGCGAACTTTTCTTAGAGTTGGCTTACGTATCGATTCCTGAACACCGAACAGAGCGGGGATACTGGTGCGAGGGACTGACAAGGAAAGATGACCCAGGAAATCATAAACGCGCCCTTGACAATATGCTATAATACATACATAACGCAATTCAGCGCCAAAGGAGACTTACATGGATCGAAAGCCGATGCCATTCAGAGAGGCATTTCCGAACTTAAAACTGGATGAACGGGTGGAAAAATATCTGGACATCATCGTTGTCAACCGCGTTTGTGTCAACGGATCGCGGACCAGAATGCATGTCTATATCACTGCGACGAACTGGATCCGGAAATCCTACATCTATCAGATTGAGGATGCAATTGCGGAGCAGATCTTCGGCCATGTGGAAATGGAAGTCAAGATCATTGAGCGCTTTGAGCTCTCCGTGGCCTATACACCGGCAAAATTCTATGATGTCTACAGGACCAGTATGCTCCTGGAACTCAAGCAGGTGAGCCCCCTTGTACGGCAGAGCTTTCTCCATGCGGACATCACTTTCCCGGATGAACATACCATCCGGGCTGAAATGCCGGATACGATTGTCAATGAGGATCGGAAGGAAGCGATACGGGACTATCTGGAAAAAGTGTTCCGTGACAGAGCCGGCTTTCAGGGAATTTCCGTGGATATTGAACTTGTAGAGGAGAAAAAGAAGGAGAAGGAAGAACTCTTTGAGGATGTGGACCAGAAGATCGAACTCAAGATCGCTAACGTCCTTCGCCGCAACTCCCGTGCAAAAGAGGAAGTCAAAGAGGAAAAGAAGCTCCCGGTTTCCGAGGAGCAGAAGGCACAGAGAAAGAAATTTGTCCTGAATGCCAACGATCCGACCGTGATCTACGGCAAGAATTTCGATTCCGAGCCGGAACCCATAGAGAGCATCGGCAATGATCCGAGAACGGTAACCATTCGCGGAGAGGTATTCCAGGCTGAGGAACGTGAAACAAGATCGGGAAGAATTATTTTTACGGTCTCCCTGACGGACTATACAGACTCATTACGCATGAAGCTGTGGTTCGATAAGGAAGAGGAAGAGGCGTATACTTCCGTGTTTAAGAAGGGCGCCTGCTTTATCGTGCGCGGTATGATGGACTTTGATCCCTTCGATCGGGAGCTTATGATCAAGTCTGTGTTCGGTATCAAGAAGATTCCGCCATTTAAAGAAGAGCGAAACGACACGTCACCGGAAAAACGTGTGGAGCTTCACTGTCATACCAAGATGTCCGATATGGATGCGGTTTCTTCCGCAACGGATATCATCAAACAGGCCTACCATTTTGGCATGAAGGCTCTTGCCATTACCGATCATGGTGTGGTGCAGGCTTTTCCGGAGGCACATAAGGCACTCGGCGGCAAGGGAGGCATTCCGAAAGATGCCGACTTCAAAGTCATTTACGGAATGGAAGGATACCTTGTCGATGATATGAAAAATATTGTTACGGGTCCGCTGCATGGAAACATTCTTGACGATGCCGTTGTCTTTGATGTAGTGACGACGGGGCAGAGCCCTTATAACCACGATATGATCGAACTCTCGGCAATTAAGGTGGAGAAGGGCCAGCTGAAGGATGAATATACCACTCTCGTCAATCCGGGTCGTCCGATTCCGTTTGCCATGCAGACGGAAACCGGAATCAACGACAACATGGTTGCGGATTCTCCGGATATCGGAACGGCGGTGAGGGATTTCCTGAAATTTGCCGGAGATCTTCCGCTTGTGGCATATGATGCCGATATGGCGGTCAACTTCCTGATGGCCGCATGCAAAAAGGAAAATATTAAGGTAACTCTTACGGATGCGCAGATCGATGAACTGGTCCGGGGAGTCGATGAGGAAGAATCCGAAGAGAAGAAACAGGAAGAAGAGCAGCAGAAAGCTGAAGAAAATGCAAAGGAAGAACAGCGCCTTGTTGAACTGAAGGAGCGTGTCGCGAAGGCGAAAAATCACGGTGAAGAGCTTTCCGAAGAGGATAAAGCCGCGGCCCGCGCAGCCGGAATGAAAGTGACGGAAGCCGAGGAGGAAGCAGCACAGGAAGCGGAGATGAAGGCAGCTGAGGCGGAACTTGCCGAAAAGGAAAAAGCGGAACAGGAAGCCGCAGAGGGAACTGCGGAAGAGAAGTCCTGGCCGGCGGCATCAGATGAATCAGCTGCAAAAACGGTCGTTGCTTCTGCAGAAGAAACAGTTTCTGCTGACAAAGTTCCGGAAGAAGATTCCTGCGAAAAAGAGAAAATAAAGCCTATTGCCCCGGAACACCGCAGAGAAGTCATGGAAAAACTTGGAATTGCGGATCACACGATCGATGGCATGACGCTTCTGCGCCATCATACGTATCTTGATATTCCGGCCATGGTCCGCTTTCTGATTCCCGAAATGGGAAGAATCCGCTTCAAGACCATTGTCAAACATCTGAAACTGAACTGCCGGGACGATATGCGTGCACAGCCGAGAGCGGAAGCCATGGCGCTCGCCTGGACAAAGTTCCAGAAAATGATGGAGGAACGGGATATCCATACCTTCCGGGAACTCAACAGCTGCGGTATCGTCTCTCCGGAACGAGCGAGAAATCTGCCCTACTATCACATTATCATTCAGGCACAGAACGTGGATGGCAAGTACAACCTGTACCGTCTGGTCTCGGAGTCGCACCTGCACTATTTTAAACGAAGACCGCTGATTCCTCGTTCCCTCTTAAATGAAAAGAGAAAGGGACTGATTCTCGGATCCGCCTGCTCGGCAGGCGAACTTTATAAGGCAATTCTGGCGGGAGCCTCAGATGCAGAACTTGCCCGGATTGTGGAATACTACGACTATCTGGAGATTCAGCCGACAGGCAACAACCACTTTCTTCTGGAGGATCCGCGCAGCGGAATCAAGACGGAGGAGGATCTTCGGGATATCAATCGCAAGATCGTAAAGCTGGGCGAAGAATTTCACAAACCGGTCTGTGCGACCTGCGACGTGCATTTTCTGAATCCGGATGATGCGATTTACCGCTCCATTATTCAGGCGGGACACGGATTCAAGGATCCGAAGCAGCCGCCGCTTTATCTTCACACAACGGATGAAATGCTGAAGGAATTCAGTTACCTCGGAGAGAAAAAGGCGCATGAGGTTGTCATTGAAAATACAAATAAGATAGCGGATATGATTGAAAACATTTCGCCGATTTATCCGGACAAATGTCCGCCTTCCATTCCGCATTCGGAGGAAGATCTTCAGAAAATGTGCTATGACAAGGCGCATCGCTGGTATGGAGATCCGCTGCCGGATATCGTAAAGGCGCGTTTGGACAAGGAGCTGACCTCCATTATCAAAAACGGATACGCCGTTATGTACATCATCGCGCAGAAACTTGTGAAGAAATCCAACGAAGACGGTTACCTGGTCGGATCCAGAGGATCGGTCGGTTCATCATTTGTCGCGACGATGGCGGACATCACGGAGGTCAATCCGCTTCGCCCGCACTATCGCTGTACAAATCCGGATTGCCTCTACAGCGACTTTGACTCGGAAGAGGTCATGCAGGCACATATGGATGGAATCTGCGGCTGTGATATGCCGGACAAAGTCTGCCCGAAATGCGGTCAGCCGATGACGAAGGACGGTTTCGATATCCCGTTTGAAACGTTCCTGGGATTTGCCGGAAACAAGGAACCGGATATCGATCTGAACTTTTCCGGTGACGAACAGAACGTGGCACAGCAGTATACGGAAGTTATTTTCGGGAAGGGACAGACCTTTAAGGCCGGAACCATCGGTACGGTCGCCGACAAGACGGCATACGGCTATGCAATGCATTACTTTGAAGATAAGGGAATTTCAAAGAGAAGCTGCGAGCTGGAACGTCTTTCACAGGGGTGTGTCGGTGTCAGAAGGACAACCGGACAGCATCCGGGAGGCGTTGTCGTTCTCCCCAAGGGGATGGATATCAACTGGTTTACACCGGTGCAGCATCCGGCAAACGATGTGAATTCACCGTTTATTACGACACATTTTGACTATCATTCGATCGATTCGAACCTTTTAAAACTCGATATCCTCGGACACGATGATCCGACCATTATCCGTATGCTTCAGGATCTGACGGGGACGGATCCTCATGATGTCCCGCTTGATGATAAGGGTGTACTTTCACTTTTTTCGGGAACGGAGGCCCTCGGGATCACTCCGGAGGATATAGACGGGTGTGAGCTTGGAACATTGGGTGTGCCTGAATTCGGAACACAGTTCGTCATGGGAATGCTCAAGCAGACCCATCCGAAGACATTTTCCGAACTCATTCGTATTTCGGGACTGTCACACGGCACGGATGTGTGGCTCAACAATGCTCAGTATTATATCGAAAAGGGATACTGCACGCTGCCGACGGCTATCTGCTGCCGCGACGATATCATGGTCTATCTGATCAACAAGGGTCTCGACAATGAGCATGCGTTCAAGATCATGGAATCCGTGCGAAAGGGCAGAGGTCTTACGGAAGAACAGAAGAAGGAAATGAAAGATCACGGGGTGGAGGACTGGTACCTGGAATCCTGCCTTAAGATCAAGTACATGTTCCCGAAGGCCCATGCTGCGGCCTATGTCATGAATGCGTTCCGGATCGCGTACTATAAGATTAATTACCCGCTTGCCTATTATGCGGCATACTTCAGCATCCGTCTGAAGACTTTTGACTATGAGACCATGTGTCAGGGGCGGGAAAAGCTGGAATATTATGCAGATAAAATCAAGAAAAATCCGCAGCCTTCGGCACACGAAACGGCGATGCTCGATGATATGCGTCTGGTGCGGGAAATGTACGCCCGCGGTTTCGAGTTCTGCAAACTGGACATTTACCAGGCGAGTGCAAAGCGTCTGAAAATCGTGGACGGAAAGCTGATGCCGCGCCTCAACTGTATTGCCGGGCTCGGCGATGCACAGGCGGAGGCAATTGAACGGGAAGCGAAGAAGGGACCGTTCCTTTCAAAGGATGATTTTAGAGACCGGACAAAAGTCTCAAAGACGATCATTGATCTCATGGATGAGTACGGAATCCTGGGAGACATTCCGGAATCCAACCAGATCTCTCTGTTCGATCTGGTGGAAAAATGAGAAAATGAAAATTCGGATATAATCGCTATGCCACACAGGGGAGCAGGTCATGGCCTGATTGGCCCGGGCGTCCGAGCGACGCCGGTTATTAATGAATGCAAGCCTTTAGGCGCCGCATGAATTTAGAACCGCTGCGAGAGCGAGCGAGCGGGAGCGTCCCGGATCAACAGGCCATGACCTGATCCCCGTCAACTTTGAACTATTTTTTACGGGAAGTATAGGCTATGAGGGAAGAAGGCATTCATCTTGATACGGATAAAATCGAAGAAGTCATTTCTCCGGGAGGAAGCGCAGAGGGGAAAATTCGTATTTCTGCATCCCAGGGGAAAAGAGTCAGGGGATTTGTATACTCCGATCATGGAAGAATCGTAACGGATCTGAAAGAATTTACCGGCCGGGAGATCGTTTTAAGATACGGAATCGATGGAACGGGGCTTGCAGAAGGAGATGAAATCTGCGGAAAAATCACACTGGCGACGGATGCAGGTGAGTATTCCATCCCGGTGGAGGCATATATTCGTCAGTCTCTGCCGGATACTTCCCGTGGAACGATCCGGAATCTCAGAGATTTCTCTGAGCTTGCCTACCGGAATTACGAAGAGGCGTTCAGGCTTTTTAAGAATCCTGTTTTCCCGGAAATTTTAACGGACGAGGATGAAAAGATCCGGACATTATGCAGGGGGCTTCGGGAAGATCCGGTCACAAAACGGAAGATGGAGGAATTTCTGATACTTTCCGGCTGTAAAAAACCGGTGGAATTAAAGCTGATCGGATCCGGTGCGGAATATCATGACATTCGGGAATCGACTCAATATACAGCAACTCTTCGCAGAAACAGATGGGGATACATCTCACTTGATCTTTCTACGGAGGATCGCTTTCTGGAACTTCCGGTGACACATTTTACGGAGGAAGACTTCGTGGGAAGTGTCTGCGATATTCCCTTTATCATTCACGGCGAACGGCTTGGCCGCGGAAGCAGGACCGGGAAAATCAGAATTCGCGGCGGTCGGGAGGATCTGGTACTGGAAGTTACCGCCTCCGGTGCGGAAAACAAGTCAGAGGAACGGGAAATTCAGATTCAGCATCACGTGGACCGTATCCTGCGGCTTTTGCTCGAGGAACGGCTCAAAAGCATGGACTGTGCAGCAAAGGAGAAAAATGCAGACCGGTATCTGAGACAATCGGCGGAGCGGGGGCGGATGAGAGAACTTCTGGAAGAGATCCTTCCGGAATTGACTGCGGTTCGTGAGCTTGGCGGAGACAGGCTGTATGCGGCTTTACTGGAGTGCTGGATCAGATTAAGGGCCGGGCAGACGAAGGAATCCATCGGACTTCTGTATCCTCTCCGAGAATATGATCTTTCATCGGACTCTCCTGAAATTCAGGGGATCTATCTGTATCTGTGTACGGAAACGGGGCTGTATCCGATTGAAAAATCCCGGAGGGAAGACAAAATTCATGAACTGGCGCTTCGCAGACCGGACAGTTTTCTTCTGATGAAACTCACCTGCCTTACGGATCCGGAGATGGCACGTACACCGATTGCAGGTCTTCGGCTGATGCAGAAGACATATTCGGAAGGATGCCGCAGTCCGTTTCTTTATGCGGAAGCTCTGGAACTTCTGCTTAAGGATGACTCCCTGCTTACGACTGTGAACGGCTTTTTCCGACAGGTGCTTGCATTTGCGGTGAAGGAGAATCGTTTTACGGAGGATCTTGCACTTCGGACGGCCTATCTTTCCGACAATGAAAAACGGTATCGCCCGATTACATTGAAGATTCTTGCAGGAATGTACCGAAAATATCCGCAAAACGCGATTCTGGAAGCAATCTGCCGTACCCTGATCAAGGGACCGTCACGGGATAGCAGATGCTTTTCGTGGTATGCACTGGCAGTCGATGCCAATTTAAGAATTACGCGCCTTTACGAATACTACATTGAAACGATTCCGGAAAGCTGGCAGAAGATTCTGCCTGCGGTCATTCGAAAGTATTTTCTGTACAATGACACGATTTCGGAACAGAATCGGGCATGGCTGTATGCTAATATTGTCCGGAACCGTGTGGAAGATCCGGATACCTTTGAGGATTACAGAGAAAAGATTGCTGATTTCGCGGATAAATCCCTCAAAAGCGGGAGAATGAATGCGGACTATGCCGCACTTTATCAGGTATTTTTCCGCAATGTGAAAGATGAAGATGAGGCGGATGCTCTGGCGGATCTCATATTTACCGAACAGGTCTTCTGCGATGCGAAAAACATACGACGCGTGGTGGCTGTTCATGGAGAGCTTTCTAAGGAGGAGGTCGTTCCGCTGGTCCGCGGACGTGCTTATATTCACAGTTATACGGATGAGACGGAGATTTTCTTTGAAGATGTGGAGGGCGACAGGTTTCGATCCGATATGGATTACAGCGTGGAGAGGCTGATGGATCCGAGAACCTATGCATCCGTTTGTCTTGAAAAAGGAAGCCGGAAAAGCGGACTGATTCTGTATACATTGCACAGGGAGGGATCGGTTTCCGCGGATACGCTGGAACTTTGGCAGAACGTGACGGACAATTCCGATTTTTCAGAGGAGTTTCGAAGTCTGGCCGCGGGCAATCTTCTGCAATATGATCTGAAACATACAGATGACTATAGTCTTCGGAAATCAGTCGAAAAACTCGCAGGATGTGAATATTCCTACAGGCACCAGGCACTTCTTACGGAAGTTCTTTTAAGCTTCGGATTCTATGAACGGGCATTTCAGCTTGTCTTAAAATACGGTTCAGAAGGCGTGGAGGACAGTCTGCTTGTGCGCCTTTGCGACCGGATGATAGAAGAAAAACATTCCGAAGGAGACGACGAACTGACGGCTCTTTGCATGTCAGTATGGAAAAGGAGAAAATTCGATGAAAGAATTCTGTCCTATCTGACAAAATACTGGAACGGCTCTATGGAAGATATGCTCCTCCTGCGAAAAGACGCTGAGGACTTTTTCGTGGAAACGTTTCCTCTGGATCAGAGAATTTTGGTACGGATCATGTTCAGCCATCTGAATGTTTCGTCGGGACCGAAGCTTTTAAGAAACTATATCGAAAAGGGCGGACAGTGGAGACTTGCCAGGACCTATATTGCATATGCATCCGGTTACGCCTTTGACGGAACGGAAAAAATAGATCCTTATCTGGGACTTTGCCTTCGGGAAATGTACGGTCGGGATGAGATGAATCTGCTGATGAAGCTGACTCTCCTGCGGTTTTATTCGGAAAAGGGAAAACTCGATGCCGCGGAAGAAGAGCAGGTGGATGCTCTTCTGAAAGAGGCGGAAGAAAACGGTATTATTCTGAAATTTTTCCAAAATCTTCCGAGATCTTTTGTCAGAGAGTATCAGCTTGAGGACAAGGTTTTTATCGAGTGGCATGCGGAGCCTGATGATCAGGTGATCCTCCATTACCGTCTTGATTCCATTGGAATGAACGGGGAGAAGAACAAAGCGGGAGAAGTGCGGCCGCAGGAAAGAAATCAGGCGGGCAGTACAAAGGAAGAAACATATCGTACGGAACCGCTTGGAAATGTATATCGGGGTATTTTCCAGAAGGTATTCACACTGTTCTATGGGGAACGGCTGACTTACCGCATTACCGTAATCCATGAAGGAACAGAGATCACATCTTCGGATAAAACGGTCACCGGTCCGGCAGCGGATGTGAGCGGTCGCAGCCGCTTTCAGAGAATTAACCGGATGCTGAAAATGATGCATGACGGGAAAACGGAAGAACTGCAGGATGAAATCCGGGACTATAAAAAGGATTCGGCAATGATGGAAAATCTCTTTTCACTGAGGGAGGAAATTAAGTAATGCGGGAAGTTCGGAATCTGCTGATCGGAATGGAAATCAACCGTGAAAGCTCCCAGATCTGCTATTATGACAGGCGTCAGCAGGATCCGGTGTCTGTGACGACCAAGGTGGGAACCAACATATACGCTTTTCCGACAAAGTTGTCCCTCTCAAAAAACGGAGAGTGGTATTACGGAGTTGAGGCGGATTATTTTGCAAAGGAGCAGGGGGCAGCTGCGTTGCCGGATCTCTTGCATATCGCCGACAGCGGAAATCGGACAACACTTTTCGGAAAAAGCTATGAAGCAGCGGAGATACTGATGCATTTTCTAAAAGGTGCACTGGGCCTTCTGGGACTATCGGATGTGGCACACAGCACCCTCGGAATCTGCATTACGACGAGGAAGCTGACAAAAGGACTGGCGGAAACCTTCCGAGGTGCACTTCAAAAGCTCGGTTTCAGGGATCCTCAGATCCTTATTGAGGATGATAAAGAAAGTTTTTACTATTACTGTTATTCACAGAAACCCTCTGTATGGACACGAAACATGGCACTGATCCTGTTTCATAAAAATGATGTGAAGTTTTATACCATGTCGGAACTGCCGGAGGCACGCCCGCATCTTGTGACGATTCATTTTACAAACGGAATTACATTAAATGAGGAGCCGGAAAAAAGAGATGCACAGTTTTCCGACTTTGTCCGGGCGTGCTGCCGAGGACAGCTCTTTTCGGGAATCTTTCTTACAGGAGAGGGCTTTGATAAAAGCTGGGCGAGGGAGAGCATACGGACATTGACAGAATGCGGCCGGCATGTCTATGAAGGAGACAATCTTTTCGCAAAAGGAGCGTGCTGGGCTGCTCTGGAAAAACTGGAATTGCATCGAATGAAAGACAGGATGTATTTCGGAGAAGACACGGTGCGGGCAGATGTGACGATGGATGTGATTGACGGAGGCGTGCAAAGGATACTTCCTCTGATCGGGGCCGGCAAAAACTGGTTTGAAAATCGCTCTTCTTTGGACATTATTCTTGATGGAAAAAAAGACCTTATATTTACTGTGATTCCATTCGGCGGGGGCGGAAGACGAAATGTAAAGCTTGCGCTTGAGGGACTTCCGGAGCGCCCGAACAGAACAACGAGACTTCATCTGGATGTGCGGTGCAAAGCGGCGGACAGGTGCTGTATTACGGCACAGGATCTGGGGCTCGGTGAATTTTTCCCGGCAACACATAAAACCTGGAAACTTGATGTGAATTTACGGGAATTTGATAAGAACATGGAACAGGATGAGGAATGAAAAGCAATGATAGGATATCGTCTTTGCAGAAATAAGACGGCGCGTCATCCGTTTTATCTGGAATCAATTTCCACAAATCTTTATACGGTAGAGGAACTCTGCTATTTTCTCTATCATAATCCGTTCCTGATTGACGACTCGGTGCTCAATTCTTCACTGACGCGATGGATGGCGGAAGAACTGGATATGCCGGAGACGGCACTTTTGATGGAACGCGCGATGAGGGAGAGAGGATCGCTGGCGGATTGTATCCTTCCTCTCTTTCAGAAAACGCAATATCTTTCTGCTGGGGAACTTTCCCGGTACAGGAAGACTCTTGATACCTTAGGATCCGTATCACCATCTGAAAGGCTCAAGCGAAAAGGGGATGCGCTTGCACAAAATGGCAAGTATACAGAGGCAATCCGTATCTATCATGAGGCATTATCAGATTTTCAGGAAGAGGGAAACCGGCAGTGGAATCAGAGCTTTCGTGCCGTGGTGTGGTATAACACCGGTGTTGTGAAGATGCAGCTTTTTGACTATGAAGAGGGAACCGATGCTTTTTTGCGGGCCTGGAAACTGAATCCTGAGGAACCATATGCGCTGGCATATCTCGAAGCGCTTCGGCTTACGCTTCCAGATGAAAAATACAAAACTGCGGCAAAAGAATTTCTGGACGGTGCTGCGGCGGAAGTCACGAATCGTGATTCTGCTGAAAAAAATAAAACGATTTCAGACGCATGGAAAGAAACGGAAAATACCCGGGAGGAAATTCTTCAAAGAGTTGATGCAGTAATTGCAGCGGCTCGGGAAAAAGCCGATATCCGGATACAGACGGAACTTTCTTCCGATTCGGAAAAAATGCTGCAGTCGCATCCGGAGAAAGTTGTGGAGCGGATTGCAGCGGAGTATCACACGTCTTTGGGAACGTGAATTTCTTCAAGATGGAATCAGTGACTTGACCGTGTGTGAGACAGTATGTTATGATGACTTCACTTTAGCGTGGTAGCATGTTAAAGCACATGCATTTATGGAAGGAGAATGATTTCTATGAAGAAGATTATTGCAGCTGCACTTGCAGCACTCATGGCAGTATCTCTGGCGGCTTGTGGTTCATCCGCATCAGGTACATCTTCGAAGGATACTTCGGCGAACGGTACTTCGGAGGCATCTTCCAAGGATTCCGGTTCCGGAGATGTCAACTATATTAAGGGAAAAGGAAAACTTGTTGTCGGCATCACTGATTTTGCTCCGATGGATTATAAGGACGACAACGGAGACTGGATCGGATTTGATGCGGATCTTGCGAAAAAGGTCGGCAAAGATCTCGGTGTCGATGTGGAATTTACGGAAATCGACTGGGATAACAAAATTCTGGAATTAAACAATAAATCCGTCGATGTGGTCTGGAACGGTATGACGCTTACAGATGAGGTTAAGTCTTCTATGGCCTGCACGAATCCGTATCTGGCCAATGCACAGACAGTGGTTCTTCCGAAGAATAAGCTGTCAGAACTTGATGACAGTAAGGACGCGATTTCCCAGCTGAAGGATCTGAACCTGCAGCTGGCTGTGGAATCCGGTTCCGCCGGAGAGGCCGTGGCAAAGGATAACAAATTGAACTATACGGCACTTCAGTCACAGGCAGATGCGCTGATGGAAGTCAATGCGGGAACGTCGGAAGGGGCTATTATCGATCTTCTGATGGCCGGTGCAATGATCGGGCAGGGAACGGATTACCCGAATCTCGGTCATGCATTAAGACTTTCCGAGGAACAGTATGTGGTTGGCTGCAGAAAGGGCTCTGACCTTTGCGATTACATCAATGAAGAATTCGCAAAGTTTGAACAGGATGGATCTCTTGAGGAAATTGCCAAGAAGTACGGCGTGCAGGATGCGATGATCACAGGTGATGCTTCCTCCGCTCCGGCAGAGGCTTCCTCTACACCGGCAGCTTCGGATGCTGCATAAAATTTTTACATGGAATTGATGATTTTCGGCCCTGAGGGGTGGTTACACACTCCTTGGGGCGCTGTGCGTTTTGATCATTCATGAATGTACGCATATGGTCGTTGGAAAAATATATTTTCCGGTGCTTAAAATTGTTTTTGATTTGCGTCCGGGAGATGTATTTTCCTGACAGGCATTTATATTTAAGATAATAGGAGATACCCATGTTCTTAAAAGTAACACTCTCACTTCTTCAGGGATTCGGACAGACCCTGGAATTGTTTGTGCTGACACTTGTCTTTGCTCTTCCGCTGGGACTTCTGATCAGTCTCGGCTCCATGAGCAAACTGAAGATTTTAAGCTATCCTCTGAAGTTTCTCATCTGGGTGATCCGCGGAACACCGCTTCTTCTTCAGTTGATGATTATCTATTACGGACCGGGAATTGCGACCGGTAATAATGTCTGGGGAGGAGCAACTTCCGGGAGATTTCTGGCCGCAACGGTAGCTTTTGTCATCAACTATGCCTGCTACTTTTCGGAGATTTATCGAGGCGGCATTCAGGCGATTCCGGTGGGACAGTACGAAGCGGGAGAAGTCCTCGGCCTGACCCGCGGACAGATTTTCCGAAAGATCGTTTTGCTGCAGGTTATTAAAAGAATCGTTCCGCCGATGGCCAATGAGATCATCACACTTGTGAAGGATACTTCTCTGGCACGTGTCATCGCGGTGTATGAACTGATCTGGGCCGGTGAATCTTATATGAAGAGTGCCGGAATTATCTGGCCGTTGTTCTACACAGGACTTTACTATCTGATTTTCAGCGGGCTTCTGACACTTTTGTTTAACTGGATCGAAAAGAAGCTGGATTTCTTCCGGGTCTGAGTTTTTGAAAAACCGGAAATCCGTTTTACCATCCGACAGGATCAGTTCAGAGTTCGTCTGCGGGCGTGAGAAAGTTTTCTAGGGAGAAGAAGAATGGCTTTACTGGAAGTGAAAAATTTGAAAAAGAGCTTCGGAAGCACCGAAGTTTTAAAAGATATTAATTTCAATCTTGAGGAGGGACAGGCGATTTCCATTATCGGATCGTCCGGAAGCGGCAAGACAACGCTTCTTCGCTGTCTGAATTTCCTGGAAATTCCGGATGACGGAACCATTACGGTCAGGGGAGAAAAACTTTTTGACGGTAAAGACAGCATGTCCAAATCGGAATCGGAGATTCGCCGGCATCGCCTTCATTTCGGTATGGTATTTCAGCAGTTCAACCTGTTCCCACAGTACACGGCTCTTGAAAATGTGATGCTGGCGCCAACCCTTTCCGCAAAGGAAAAAGGAACTTTGGATAAGGATGCGATTCGGAAGAATGCGGAGAGGCTCCTCGATGAAATGGGCCTGGCAGACCGGATGAATAATTATCCGCATCAGCTTTCCGGCGGCCAGCAGCAGCGTGTCGCCATTGCCCGTGCCCTTGCCCTGTCACCGGATATTCTGTGCTTTGACGAACCGACGAGTGCTCTCGACCCGGAGCTGACGGGGGAAGTCCTCAAGGTCATTCGTGATCTGGCGGAACATCACACCACAATGATCATTGTCACCCATGAAATGTCCTTTGCAAGGGATGTGGCGGATCAGGTGATCTTCATGGATGGCGGACGGATTGTGGAACAGGGGGATCCGAAGCAGGTAATTGATCATCCGAAGGAAGAGAGGACAAGGCAGTTCCTGTCGAATTACAGCAAAGATAAGAATGGCTGAGAGATGTAGCAATACTCAGTTCACTTCAAAATCAGAATATTCCGGCTGCAGACTATAGGAACGCGTGCGAAATCTCACAAGAATTGCGTCGGCTTGAGATCCACAAACGCTTCTATCGTGGTCGAGAGCCGTGCGAATAATTCGCAGTGAGATGAGCTAAGCGGACGTGTCGCAGCGGAATATTCTGATTTTGAAGTGTGGAAAGCAGGAAATGGATGGAGACAGCTCTGATGATTCTATTTTGCTACTTTTCAGAATAAAGGAAGTATGTTAGGATTGCCGTGAACTCTGAAAACGCAACATGGAGGAAGACGAATGAGTAATCTGCATGAAGAATGCGGCGTTTTTGGCATCTATGATCTGAGCGGGCGCAGGGATGTGGCCCGGACGATCTATTATGGGCTTCTTGCACTTCAGCACAGAGGCCAGGAAAGCTGCGGCATAGCTGTCAGCGATACAAACGGTCCGAAGGGCGTGAAAGTGCGAAAGGGCATGGGACTTGTCAGTGAACAGTTCACGAAGGAAGACATCGAGAAGCTGGAAGGCGATATCGGAGTCGGACATGTCCGCTATTCTACAGCGGGAGCATCTATCCCGGAAAATGCGCAGCCGCTCGTGCTGCATTATATCAAGGGCACCCTGGCACTTGCCCATAACGGAAATCTGATCAATGCGAAGGAACTTCGCGATGAGCTGGCATACAACGGCTCTATTTTCCAGACGACAATTGATACGGAAGTCATTGCTTACGAAATTGCAAGAGAGCGTGTGCACTCGCACTCTGCGGAAGAGGCAGTGGGACGGGCAGCGGATAAGATCAAGGGAGCTTATTCGCTTGTTGTGATGTCTCCGAGAAAGCTGATCGGGATGAGAGATCCACTGGGATTTAAGCCCCTTTGTATCGGAAAGCGTGATGATGCATGGATTCTGGCAAGCGAGTCCTGCGCTCTGGATACGGTGGGAGCGACTTTCGTTCGTGATGTGCGTCCGGGTGAAATTGTTACGATTACACGGGAAGGAATTTCTTCTGATACGTCCCGGTGTCTGCCGCCGGAAAAACAGGCACACTGCATTTTTGAATATATTTACTTCGCGAGAACAGACAGTAAGCTGGATGGCGTTGCGGTTTATAATTCAAGAATCAAGGCCGGTCGATGCCTTGCACAGGACTCACCGGTTGATGCGGATGTGGTCTGCGGTGTTCCGGAATCCGGAAATGCGGCTGCCCTGGGATATGCGATGGAATCAGGCATCCCGTACGGAACGGCGTTTTATAAAAACAGCTATATCGGCAGAACGTTTATCGCGCCGAATCAGGCGGCACGGGAAAATGGAGTGCAGGTCAAACTGAACGTGCTTGAGGATGCCGTGAAGGGCAAGAGAGTCGTCCTGATTGATGATTCGATTGTCCGTGGAACGACCTCGGACAGAATTATTTCCATGCTGAAGGAACACGGCGCGAAGGAAGTACATATGCGGGTGAGCTCTCCGCCGTTTTTGTGGCCATGTTATTTCGGAACTGACGTGCCGGAGAGGCATCAGCTGATAGCATATAACCGGACCGTTGAAGAGATCCGTCAGGTGATTGGCGCTGATTCCCTGGGATATCTCAGGGCGGAGCGGCTGCCTGAACTGATTGACAACACGTCGGGCATCTGCCATGGATGCTTCGACGGAAAATATCCTATGGAGACACCATCTACCAATATTCACAATATTCTGGAGGAAATGTGAGATGAACGACAAGTATGTGAGCCCTCTGTCAGAACGTTATGCAAGTCCGGAAATGCAGGCAGTATTTTCTCCGGATAGAAAATTCCGCACCTGGAGAAAACTCTGGATTGCTCTGGCTGAAACAGAGCAGGAGCTGGGACTTGACATTACGGATGAGCAGATTGCGGAAATGAAGGCTCATGCGGATGATATCAACTACGAGGACGCAAAGCGCAGAGAAAAAGAAGTGCGTCACGATGTAATGTCTCATGTCTATGCGTATGGACTGCAGTGCCCGAAGGCAAAGCCGATCATTCATCTGGGAGCTACTTCCTGCTATGTCGGAGACAATACGGATATCATCCTGATGCGCGATGCACTTGATATCATCAAGAGAAAACTCTTAAACGTCATTAATGAACTCGCAAAATTCGCAGATGAATATAAGGATCTTCCGTGCCTTGCCTATACGCACTATCAGCCGGCTCAGCCTACGACAGTCGGAAAGCGTGCAACTCTTTGGATCAACGAATTTATGATGGATCTGGATGATCTGGAATATGTCCGCGATTCCTTAAAGCTTCTCGGATGCAAGGGAACGACAGGAACACAGGCATCCTTCCTGGAGCTCTTTAACGGAGATCAGGAAAAGTGTGACCAGCTCGATCCGTTGATTGCCAAGAAGATGGGCTTTAAGGAGTGCTATCCGGTTTCCGGACAGACCTATTCAAGAAAGGTTGATACGAGAGTCCTGAACGTTCTTGCGGGAATTGCTGCAAGCGCAACCAAGTTCTCAAATGATATTCGTCTTCTGCAGCATGCCAAGGAAATTGAAGAGCCGTTTGAAAAGAGTCAGATCGGATCTTCGGCCATGGCATATAAGAGAAACCCGATGCGTTCCGAAAGAATCGGATCTCTTTCCAGATACATTCTGACGGATGCACTCAATCCGGCAATCACATCCTCCGTACAGTGGTTTGAACGGACACTGGATGATTCCGCCAATAAGCGCCTCTCCATTCCGGAAGGCTTCCTTGCAGCTGATGGAGTGCTGGATCTGGTAGCCAATGTCGTAGACGGACTTGTGGTTTATCCGAAGGTCATTCGCAAGCATCTGATGGCGGAGCTGCCGTTTATGGCAACGGAAAATATCATGATGGATGCGGTTAAGGCCGGCGGGGATCGTCAGGAGCTGCATGAAAGAATTCGTGAGCTCTCCATGCAGGCCGGAAAGGTTGTCAAGGAGGAAGGCGGCGACAATCCGCTTCTGCAGCTGATTGCAGACGATCCGATGTTCAATCTCTCTTTGGAGGATCTTGAAAAATCCATGGATCCGTCCAAGTATGTCGGTCGTGCACCGTATCAGGTGGAACAGTATTTGAAAAACGTGGTCAATCCGGTCCTTGAAAAGAATAAGGACGTACTCGGCTGGAAGGCGGAAATTGACGTCTGAAATTTCTGGTATCCAGTCAGATGCCATGATATAATCAACTTGCTGTATAAAGCGCGGCCGGCCAAAGAGGGCAGGCCGCATAAAGAAGAGCGGATCCCAGTGATGGAAAAGGCTGAAATCAAAGGGAGGTATTTTCATATGGTAACAGCAGTAGTAGGAGCGAACTGGGGAGATGAAGGCAAGGGCAAGATTACAGATATGCTCGCCGATGAGGCTGATATTGTCATTCGTTTCCAGGGTGGTGCAAATGCAGGTCATACGATCAAGAATAACTATGGAAAGTTTGCACTCCACACACTCCCGTCCGGAGTTTTTCATCCGAACATTACCAATATCATCGGAAATGGCGTGGCCCTTTCCGTTCCGAAGATTGAAGCTGAATTAAAGGATATTGAATCCAAGGGTGTTCCTGCGCCGAAGCTTCTGATTTCCAACAGGGCACAGATGGTCATGAGCTATCATGTTCTCTTCGATACACTGGAAGAGGCTCGTCTTGCGGGAAATGCATTTGGTTCCACGAAGTCCGGAATTGCACCGTTCTTCTCTGACAAGTTTGCCAAGATCGGCATTCAGGTCAGCGAACTTGAGGACATGGATGCCTTAAGAAAAAAGGTTGTCGGAATTGTGGAAAAGAAGAACATCGAGCTGAAGTACCTGTATCACACGGATCTGCTGAAGGTCGATGACATCATGGAGGAGCTGGAAGGATATAAGAAGGTCCTGGCTCCCTTTGTCGCAGATACATCCAAGTTCCTGTGGGAAGCTCGTAAGGAGGGCAAGACAGCACTTCTGGAAGGTCAGCTCGGCACAATGAAAGATCCGGATCACGGTATTTATCCGATGGTGACATCTTCTTCAACGCTGGCAGCTTACGGCTGCGTCGGCGCAGGCATTCCGCCATATGATATCAATAGAATTGTCGCCGTATCCAAAGCTTACTCTTCTGCGGTAGGTGCGGGTGAATTCGTTTCCGAAATCTTCGGTGACGAGGCGGATGAGCTTCGTAACCGCGGCGGCGACGGCGGAGAATACGGTGCAACAACCGGACGCCCGAGAAGAGTCGGCTGGTATGACTGCGTGGCATCCAAGTATGGCTGCAGACTCCAGGGGGCAACGGAAGTGGCTCTGACGGTCCTCGATGCGCTTGGCTATCTCGATGAGATTCCGGTCTGCACGGCGTATGAGATCGATGGAAAGATCACGACCGAATTCCCGACGACAACCGTTCTGAAGAAGGCAAAGCCGGTCTGGACACGTCTTCCGGGTTGGAAATGTGACATTCGCGGAATCCGCAAGTTCGAGGATCTTCCGGAGAATGCTCAGAATTATGTGAAATTCATTGAAGAGCAGATCGGCTTCCCGATCAAGCTTGTTTCCAATGGACCGGCAAGAGAGGACATCATCCGCAGATAAACCGATAGATACTTCTAAGTCCCCCAGACCTTTCGGTGTGGGGGACTTTTTGCAATTGATATAAACTTTGCGTAATTTGAGAGGAGACTCCTCCCGATGGAAAATAATATTTCAAAAGAACAGGCTAAAATATTGGAACAGGCGATTTCGGAAGCGGTAAAAGAGCCGGATCTGGATCAGTCTGTGCAGAAAATGATTGCCTATTTCGGAACGAATATATACTGTGACCGGGTTTCCGTTTTTGAGATCAAAAACCAGAGCAATGTAAATAACAGCTATGAATGGTGTGATCAACAGGCGGAACCTCAGATTACTCTGATGCAGAATCTGCCCGTTTCCTATATACCAAAGGACTGGATGTCGAATTTCTGCACCCATCAGAGCGTTGTCATAAAGGACATGAATGAATATAGCCTGCTGAACGCAAAGAGCAGCGAGTTTCTGACGAAATTGGGCATCCGATATCTGATTGCAGTACCTCTGTTTGAAAACGAACATATCCTGGGATTCCTGAGCCTTTGTAATCCTGTTCCTGCTGAAATGGATGAGGACGAAATGCTTCTGCGCCTGCTTGGTGAGTTTACCGCGGTCCTGATCAGCCGCAGAAACAGCGAACGCAAACTGCAGTATCTTTCGCAGAAAGATCCTCTGACGGGGCTTGAAAATATTCAGTCTTTTCGCCAGAGAGTAAGAGATATCACTGAAAGTAACTGGAAAAATATGTCAGTACCGGTGTCTTCGGAGCCACTCAATAAGTATGTTTCGCCAGAGCATCAGGACTCTTATATCGTCTATTTTAATGCTTCAAATTTTAAGGAGTTCAATGCCATTTACGGTCAGCGGGAGGGCGATAAATGTCTCATCCGCATCTCTCAGCTGATTCGGGAGATTTTTGAAACGGATGTGGCGTGCCGCAGCTACTCTGATCATTTTTATGTGTTTTATGACAGAGATGATGTACAGGATCGAATCCAGAGATTGCACGACCGCTGCCTCGGTCTTCGGAAGCATTTCAGGGTCTGGATGCGTGCGGGCGTCTGCCGTCTTCAGGAACCGGCGGACATTTATGAAAGCTGTGATGCGGCGAAACTAGCCTGTGATCAGATTCCGGATGATACGGTTCATTTTTACAATACCTATTCTGCTGAAATCATGCAGACTCTGCAGCAGGAAAAATACATTCAGGATAATGTGGAAAATGCGATAAAGAAGGGAAATATTCTTGTCTATTTTCAGCCTGTTGTGCGGGCTGCTACAGGGAAGCTCTGTAATTTTGAAGCGCTTGTCCGCTGGGATGATCCGAAATACGGATTTCTTTCCCCGGGAGTGTTCATTCCTGTTCTGGAAAAACATCACAGATGCTATAAGATCGATTCCTACGTGGTGGAAGAATGCTGCAGGATGCTGTCCATGCGGTTGAAGAAGGGACTTCCATGTGTGCCGGTCTCATTTAATATTTCACGGACAGACTTTATGATGTGTGATCCGGTGAGAATTGTGACGGATAATGCCAATAAATACGGAATTGACCACAGATATTTGTGTGTGGAAATCACGGAATCCTCGATGATGGAAGCCCCTGAGAAGATCAGAACGGCAATACTGAGGTTTAAGAAGGAGGGCTTCCAGGTGTGGATGGACGATTTTGGAAGTGCGTATTCCTCACTCGTGACACTGAAAGACTATGAGTTCGATGAAATAAAACTCGACATGGCCTTTATGCGAAATATGAATCAGACTTCGAAGATCATTATAATTTCAGCCATCCAGATGGCAAAGCGGATGGGAATCCATACACTTTGCGAGGGCGTGGAAACACAGGAGCAGCTGGATTTCCTGAAAGAGGCCGGATGTGAAAAAATTCAGGGATACTATTATGGACGACCTATGCCGCTGGAAGAACAGCTGACAAATCTGGAAAATAAGGGAGTCTATGCCGAAAGCCGGGAAGAGGCTCTGAAGTGGAATCAGATTGCAGCAGGTAAGCAAGACAATGCGAAGGAAGATCAGTAACCTGACGATCTCGAAGCATGATCTGTATAAAATAGAAGCAGACAACCATAAATTATGTGAGAGAAGCTTTGACAAGATAGACAAAAATGTCTGCGAATGCTATACTGATGTTAGTGCTTTTGCGCATCAGTTATCAAAGGAGGCTAATCAGTATGGCGAAAATTTTTATTAGTCCAAGCAAGTACATTCAGGCACCCGGTGAAATGAAGAAGATCGGGGAGCATACTTCCGTGTATGGAAAAAAGGCTCTTGTTCTCATCAGCGCAGGCGGTAAGAGAAGATCCGGCGAAGAGATCGAGAAGTCTTTCTGGAATTCCGATGCGGACTGTGTGTTTGAGATTTTTAACGGAGAATGTTCGGATTCCGAAATCAGCCGGATTACCGAGGTTGTGAAGGAGAATAAGTGTGACGTGGTCGTCGGTGTGGGCGGCGGAAAGATTTTCGATACGGCAAAGGCTGTGGCGAATAACGTGGGAACGCCTGTCATTATCTGTCCGACAATCGCATCGACGGATGCGCCGTGCAGCGCGCTTTCCGTCATTTATACAGATGACGGAGCATTTGAGAAATATGCATATTTCAAGCAGAACCCGAATGTTGTCCTGATGGATACCGATATTATTGCACATTCCCCGGTGAGACTTACGGTTGCAGGAATGGGCGATGCATTTGCTACTTACTTTGAAGCACGTGCCTGCAAAAGATCAGGTGCAACAACCTGTGCCGGCGGCAAGGTGACAAATGCGGCAATGGGTATCGCAAGACTTTGCTACGATACGCTGATGGAAGAGGGTGTGAAGGCAAAGGCAGCCCTTGATGCCGGTGTCAGAACAGAAGCCGTGGAGAAGATCATTGAGGCCAATACCCTCCTTTCCGGAATCGGTTTTGAAAGCGGCGGACTTGCCGGCGCTCATGCCATCCATAACGGTTTCACAATTCTTCCGGAGTGCCATAAGATGTACCACGGTGAAAAAGTTGCGTTCGGTACACTGACACAGCTGATTCTGGAAGATATTCCTGAAGAGGAACTGGATCGCTATTACAGCTGGTGCGAGACGCTGGGACTTCCTGTGACCCTGCGTCAGCTTGGCATCACGGACCCGTCCTGGGACAAGATCTATAAGGTTGCAGAGGCTGCATGCTCTGAAAATGACACGCTTCACAACATGCCGTTTGAGATCAATCCGGACATTGTTGCCAATGCGATTTTCGCAGCTGATTCCTATGGAAAAATGTTCCATGAAGAAGACGATTAATTTATAAGCGCAAAAAAGAGAACTGTCGGACCGTTCTGCGATTCGACAGTTCTTTTTTATGTAGAAACAAGTATCTGGTGAAATTTGTTCTTACCTCTTGGCTGCGATATTCACCTTCTTGTCTTTATCCAGCTGATATTTCCATTTTACAAATGCAGTCGCAATGACGATGACATATCCTATGATGCTCAGATGATCCGGAACTTCTCCGAGGAAGAGAATTCCCCAGATCGAGGCAAACATGACCTGACTGTAGTCAAATACAGAGATGACCTTGGCCGGTGCAAGAGAATAGGCTGCTGTAATTGCAAACTGTCCGACCATCGCACAGAAACCGGCGAGAGTCAGAAGCCCCCACTGTCTGAACGTCATCGGATGATAGGCAAAAATCATATACGGCAAAGTGACAAGGGCACTGAAAACCGAAAAACAGAAGACGATAACCGTTCCCCGTTCCCCCTTTCCGGTTGCTTTTCTGAGGAACGAGTAGGCTGTTCCGGCTCCGAAACCGCTTAGAAGCCCTACGAGAGCAGGCAGGGAAGCCAGACCGGATGTAGGCTTTACGATGAACAATACACCGACAAATGCGATCGCGATGCAGAACCATTCGAAGGCCGTCGGGATTTCACCAAGAATGAAGATGGACATGATCATCGCAAAGAAAGGGGACATCTTGTTTAAGATATTTGCATCTGCCAGCACCAGATGGTCGATGGCCCAGAAGTTTAAGATCATGCCGATGCCGCCGCAGACGCAGCGTCCGGCCACATATTTAAAAGTACTTTTCTGAATGTGAAACTTTTGCGGCGAACGCGCAAGCGCGATCGTTGCGCAGACCAGAGCGACGATATTTCTGAAAAATACTTTCTGCATCGTCGGAACATTTCCCGAGAGCCTGACAAAAAAGGTCATGAGAGAAAATCCGAGAGAATTTAAGATGACAAATCCGATTGCTTTTGTATGCTGGCGGATCACCTGATTTTTCTGCATAAAACCACTTCCCTTTCAGATTTATATAAAGCCGATGATCAAACTTTCCGATGACAGTCAGTCTGCAGCGGATGTGTCATGAGATAGGTGATGATCCTTACCTCTGTTTCCATTCCTTCCAGAGTGCAGTGTTCGAAAGGTCCGTGGAATCCGTAGCCGCCTGTTCCGAGGTTCGGACAGGGAAGACCCTTGAAGGAGAGCATAGCTCCGTCTGTTCCGCCGCGAACCGGACGGCTGATCGGGTCAAGCCCTGCGGAACGAATCGCGTCCCGGGCCGCTTCGATGACATCCATGTGGTCTTTCATCACTTCAAGCATATTTCTGTACTGGTCTTTGATTTCTGCCCGGGCAGTTCCCTTTCCGTACTTTTGATTCATGAAATGCACGGTATCCTGGAGCAGCTGTTTTCTTTTCTCAAAATGATTGCTGTCATGATCCCGGATGATATAGGAAAGGGATGCTTTTTCACAGCTGCCCGACATATCGGTCAGATAAAAGAATCCCTCCCGCTTTTCCGTGTGTTCCGGAGTTTCTGCCGCGGGAAGAAGAGACTGAAATTCGCAGGCAATGGCAGCGGCGTTTTTCATGATATTTTTCGCTTCTCCGGGATGTACATTTTTTCCTGTAAAAGTGATTTTTGCGGAAGCTGCGTTGAAATTTTCGTAGGCGACTTCTCCCTCATAATCTCCGTCCACCGTGAAGCCGTAGTCTGCCCTGCATTTTTCAAAGGAAAATCCGTCTGCGCCGCGGCCGATCTCTTCATCGGGAGTGAAGACGATGTAGATGTCGCCGTGTGGGGTATCGCTTTTCAGGAGATCTTCGGCAGCAGTCACGATTTCGGAGACACCAGCTTTGTCATCAGCACCGAGCAGGGATGTTCCGTCGGTGGTTATCAGAGTGCGGCCTTTGAGGCTCAGCAAGTCGGGAAAGTCTGCTACTGAGAGTATGTCACCGCTTCCCTGAAGCACAACATCATTTCCGTTGTAATTTTTTATAATCTGGGGTTTTACATCCTTTCCATTAAAATCCGGAGCCGTGTCCATATGTGAAATAAAAGCTACGGATTTGCAGTTGGCATATTCCAAAGAAGCAGGAATGTGCGCATAGACATAACCGTGATCCAATTCCACGTCCGGTATGCCGATTCCTTTCAGGTCATCCGCCAACAGATTGGCCAGATTGAGCTGACGGTCCGTGCTGGGGCAGGTGCCGGAAGACTCATCCGAGGTGGTATAGATGGAAATGTATTTGATAAAACGGTCCAGTAGTGTCATAAAAATTGCCTTTCTATTTATAATTGCCTTTCTATTGTTTTGAAAAAATTTCCATATGCTCATCATACACACTGCAGGCGTGAACGGCAATGAGGATGTCGTTACTGTTGAGACATAACTCCAGGTGCGGGCCTCAAATCATGACCTGTATATCGTAGGAGTGAACAGAAACAGGATGTCCGGTCAATTTGTAAAATGTGCTCTCCGGGTGGAATCATCAAGAGCAAAATGATAAGATAAGAAACAACCGGCAGATATGACGGGATTCTTTTTATAGAAGTATCCGGGACATGAGGGAGGAACTTCATGTCCTTTCAGAAGGGAGAAATTTTACAATGAAGGTATTGATGTTAAACGGAAGCCGCAGAGAAAACGGATGCACATATACGGCGCTCAGCATTATCGCAGAGAGTCTGAAAGAGGAGGGCATTGAATCGGAAATTGTTCATGTCGGAAAGGATGCCGTCAATGGAAATATCAATGAACTGATCAGGTCCTTAAAAGGAAAATGTGCTGAGGCGGATGGATTTGTCTTCGGGTCTCCGGTTTATTATGCGTCTCCATCGGGGGAAATAGAAGTCGTTCTGGATCGTCTCTTCGGAAGCGCGGGAAAAGAGATGAGATGCAAGCCGGCGGCCGTGGTGACCTCTGCAAGACGTGCCGGAACAACAGCATCTCTTGACGCATTGGCAAAATACCCTGCGTATAATGAGATGCCGCTTGTCTCATCAAGTTACTGGCCGATGGTTCACGGCAATAAGCCGGAAGATGTACGTAAGGATGAAGAGGGTGTCGGCGTTTTGAAACAGCTCGGCAAGAATATGGCCTGGATCTTAAAGTGCATTGCCGCAGGAAAGGAAAAAGGAATTACGGCACCGGCGGAGGCGGATTATCCGGGAACGAACTTTATTCGATAATCCATGTGAATTAGTACAATGGTAGCGGGTCTCAACTCATGACCTGTTGTTCCGGGACGCTCCCGCTCGCTCGTTCTCGCAGCGGTCCTAAATTCATGCTGCGCCTAACGGCTTGCATTCATTAATGACCGGCGTCACTCGGACGCCCGGAACAATCAGGCTATGAGTTGAGACCCCTGTATAACAATGAAATAGAAAAGGAATAGAAAATGCAAAATATTACACTTGGAACAACCGGAATTACGGTTCCGCAGAACGGTTTCGGTGCGCTGCCGATTCAAAGGGACAGCGAGAAAGTGGCGGTAGATCTTTTAAGGAAGGCCTACGATGGAGGAATCCGCTACTTTGATACCGCAAGAGCGTACAGTGACTCAGAACATAAAATCGGTATCGCTTTCGGGCAGCCGGGCGGACTTTTTGAGACGGCAAGGGACAGGATTTACATTGCCACCAAAACGCACGCGACGACACCGGAGGGCTTCTGGAAGGATCTGGAGACGTCACTTCAGGAGATGCACTGCGGCTATATCGACGTTTACCAGTTCCATCAGATGGAGGTCTGCTGGAAACCGGGAGACGGAAGCGGCATGTATGAATGTATGCTGGAGGCAAAAAAACAGGGCAAGATCAGACACATCGGAGCGACAACCCACAAGATCGGCGTCGCGAACGATGTGGCGGACAGCGGACTCTATGAGACGCTGCAATATCCCTTCAGCTATCTGGCGACTGAGAAAGAACTGGAACTCTATGAAAAACTTAAGAAAAACCATATGGGATTTATCTGCATGAAGGGTCTGGCAGGAGGGCTGATTAACCACTCCGACGCAGCTATGGCGTTTATGTCTCAGTATGACAACGCGCTTCCGATCTGGGGAATTCAAAGGGAAAAAGAGCTCAATGAATGGCTTTCCTATATGGATGAAACGCCGTCCATGACGCCGGAAATTGCAGCATATATTGAAAAGGAAAAGAAAGAACTTTCCGGCAACTTCTGCCGTGGCTGCGGCTACTGCATGCCGTGCACGGTAGGAATTACGATCAATCAGTGCAACAGAATGAGCCTTATGCTGCGGCGTGCTCCCTCAAAGAGCTGGCTGACACCGCACTGGCAGGAAGAAATGGCGAAAATCGATAACTGTGTCAACTGCCGTATCTGCACGACCCGATGTCCATATGAGCTGGACATTCCGAAACTTCTGAAGGAAAATCTGGAAGATTATCGGAATGTATTATCTGGAAAGGTTTCTGTACAATAAAAAAGAAGTATATTTATGTTCGTCGGCAAAACATATCCCCTGGCCCTCAAAATCGTTTTGGATTCGGGTCCAGGGGATAGTTTTGTCCGACTCACATTTCCAAATGCATTTTTGGGAGAAGATACAAGATTCCGATTCAGAACTTCCAGTCCCCGAATACGTCTTCCGCAATATCCTTCACGAGCTTCAGCTTCTTCCACTCGTCATCTTCTGTCAGCTTGTTGCCGATCTCAGTGGAGGCAAAGCCGCACTGCGGACTTAAGGCGAGCCGATCAAGCGGAATGATTTCGGATGCTTCTTTCAGTCTTGACCTGACGATTTCCGGATCCTCAAGAGCAGGTGATTTTGTGGTGACAAGTCCGAGGACGACGATCTTATCTTCCGGAACAAAGGCGAGAGGTTTAAAGGAACCGTCTCTCTTCGGATCATCAAATTCCAGGAAAAATGCGTGGACATGCTCCTTGGCAAAGACATATTCCGCGACACTGTCATAGGCACCGCTTGAAAAATAGGTGGAATGATAGTTGCCGCGGCAGATATGCGTATTGATAATGAGGTCCTTCGGCGCTGCGTCGATGACCCGATTGTTGATATCAATGAGAAGATCCATGTAGCGCGGAAGGTCTTCTGCACTCTTTCCGGTCAGTCTTGTGGCCATCTGCGGATTGACAAATCCTCCCCACGTGCAGTCATCAAACTGAAGATTCCGGCAGCCGGCTGCATAGATTTCACGGATAAATTCGTTGTATCCTTCGACAACGTCATCGGCAAAGGCTTCCAATGTCGGATAGTAGTGCAGTGTATTTTCCAGTTCCTGAGAACCGGTGAACTGCGCGTAAAACTGTCCCGGAGCAGGAATGGTCTGCTTTGCAACGGTATTTTCATCCTCGTAAGACTGTACAAATTTGAAATGTTCAACAAATGGGTGATTCCTGACAGAAATCTTTCCGGAGATGTGTACGTCATCTATTTTCGCAACCTCACCTTCGAAAGTGGAATTGCCGTTTTTGATCTCATGCTCCACGCCGTTCCAGTCCCACATGAAATCCAGATGCCAGGTGGCGCGGCGGAATTCTCCATCAGTCAGTGTATGATAACCTGCCTTCTTCTGCTTGGAGACAAGATCGCGAATGGCCTCGTCCTCGACCTGCTTCAATTCATCTGCGGAAATCTTTCCCTGTTCAAAGCTTCTTCTTGCATCCTTAAGAGACTGCGGACGCAGAAAGCTTCCTACGAAATCGTAACGAAATGGTGTCTGAAGTTTCTTTTCTGACATAACTTGCCCTCTTTTCTCTTTCTTCTATCGATAAGTACCTCTAACTATACTTCCAACGACAGGAATTTGTATAATTGCTATTTCCAATTGACTGATATAAGTAAAACCTATAGCTGAATGACAGATGGATTCACAAGAAAAAATATGATAAAGTAAAGCGAAAACATTGTACATACGAATGTGAGCTGGAAAAACTACCCCCTGGACGCGAATCGAAAACGCTTTTGAGCGTCGGGGGATATGTTTTGACAGCGAACATGACTGTTAGCATATGCTTGCTTTCTTGAGCTGGCGGCCACCACCATTACAGGGAGGATTTTGTGAAACAGAAGTATTTGTTTTTTGATATAGACGGAACCCTTGTGAATTTTGAAACCAGGATGCCGGAGTCGGCAAAAGCTGCGCTCAGGAAGGCGCAGAAGAACGGACATAAGATCTTTTTGTGTACGGGACGCGGAAAGGCGCAGATTTATCCGTTCCTTTTGAATTTCGGCTTTGACGGTATCATTGCGGGAGCCGGGGCGTATATTGAGTACAAACATAAAGTACTTTCCCACCGAAAGTTCGGGAAGGAACGCCTTGAGAAGATCATAGATTTATTTACGGAATATAACATCACGGCCATGCTGCAGATGACGGAAGGGTGCGTGATGACGCGGCGCGGAATGATGCGTTTCGTCCGAAGTCTCGGGTATCCGGTGCGTGATGATCAGTTCGAAGAGACCAGAACAATTATCGAAAAATCTCTGGGAAATGTGATTCTGGACGATGAGGTAAAGCGTTTTCCTGAGAAATATCAGAATACGGAAAACCTTCTCTACACGAATTCTCCGCTTTCCTATGAAGAGATTCAGAATAAAGTCGGTGCAGATCTTAAGGTTATGCCGCCGTCTTTTAGCAAACCGAAACCGGATCAGGGAGAAATCACGATCAGCAATGTATCAAAATCCGGTGCAATAGCGCTGACGGCGGAACTCATCGGAGCGGACCTGAAGGATACAATCGCGTTTGGCGACGGCGCCAATGATGTGGGAATGCTGAAATCCGCAGGAGTGGGAGTTGCCATGGGCAATGCAATTCCGAAGGCAAAGAAGGCAGCGGATTTTGTGACAAAAGATATTGACGACGATGGAATCAGGTACGCACTTGAGAAACTGGAACTTATCTGATGAGGTGGAGCACCCGCCAGAATGAGGCAATTATGGGAGAAAAGAAATGTTTACAGAAGAAGATGTCAGTGAATTAAATAAAAGACTCACGCGGGACGGAATCGATTTTCAGGTTTCCCTTTCCGATGGCGGCAATTCCATCAGCGTGGAACGTCTGGAATTTGGCGGCTGCGAGGACCAGGATGGGGCACTTCGGTCTGTCATCAACGGATATTTCCGAAGTATCGGAAGAGATGTGAATTTTTCCGAAGGGAAAATCCGATGAGGAAATCATTTGGTAAGCAGAGTATGCTTTTGCCGTGAAAATCTTTATCAATTTACATTCATGCCCAATAAAGGAAATGAGTACATAGAACTATGCCCCATCTTTTTAATGTAGTGCCGGAAAACTTTTTCAGTGTTCTGGCGTCACCGGGAAAAATTGCATACTGGGACTGCATCCTGCGGATTTTCGATATTACGTCAAGTCAGCTTTCATTCGGAGTGGAACGGGATGTGCTTGTTGACGATCTCGAATATTACTTCAGCAGTTCAATGTCGGCGGACCTGGAGGAGGAAGATGCCGGGTCGCTGTCACCACGGGATAAGGCGAACTTTATGCTGCGCCGGCTTGAGGGGTGCGGCTGGATTTCGGTAGATGTGGATCACAGCTATGTGCAGAGAGTGAATTTTCGTGATTATGCCATTGATATCATTAAGACACTCCGCGGAATTTCGGAAGGGAAAAAGACAGAATATCAGGGCTATATTTACACGATTTATAATCTCTGTCGTGCGAAGGATCTGGCGGGTGTCGGCCTTCTGGAAATTGTGAAAAATACGGATGCTCTGATCACATCTTTGAAGAGCCTCAGTGCCAATATCAAAAATTATATTGATGATCTGACAAAGCACAGCTCGGTCGCGGAAATTCTGGATGCGCTTTTAAATGACTATTATACGAACGTTGTGGATAAGGCTTACCATCGCCTTCTGACGTCGGATAATGTGTCCAAGTTTCGGCCTGTGATCGTGGAAACGCTGGAACGATACAGCAGAAGTCCGAAGTTCCTTGAACGCGCCTCGGCTGAAGTTGCCCAGATCAGAGAACTTTCCGTGGAAGAGGCGAAGGAACAGGTTCTGACCATGCTGCATGAGGTGGTCAACGCCTTCGGGCAGATGGATGAGATTCTTGATGAGATCAATCAGAAGAACACAAAATATCAGCGGGCGGCAATCAATCGTGCGAAATTTCTTCTGACCAGCAGTGATGACACACGCGGCCAGCTTCGGAATATCCTGTCCGGCCTCAATGAGATAATTCAGGAACAGAACCTGAATTTCAATGGTATTTACGACCTTGAAATGACAGATCAGCTGATTCGGATCTTCTCCTGGTCTTATCTCGACAGCAGTTCTCTCTATGCGCCAATCGAGGGAAAGAAGGAATTTCATCCTTCATCTCTTCAAGTGACGGAAATTGATGAGAAAACCAGACTTCGCAAGCGCGAGCAGATGAGGAAAAAGATGGAGCGGATTCTGACTCCGGATAAAATCGGAGCCTATGTGATTTCCTCCCTGGGAGATAAGAAAGAAATGTCGGCTTCTGAAATGGTCAGTGATGAGGAGTCCTTTATCAAACTGATCTATGTGCGGCTCTATGGACAACGGAAGCATATGCCATATAGAATAGCACTTTCGGATGATGAAATTGAGGTGCACGGATTTCGTTTCCGGGATTTTCAGATCATAAGGAGGACGTAAATTGGATTTATTTGACGGTATGCTGCAGCGCGATATCGATGAATTTAAACGTGTCTGCAATAAACTGATGGGAATTTGCTTTATTGTCCGGAAAAATGAACAGACGAAGAAAGATTACTATTTTATTCAAAGACATCAGAAGGTCTTTGAGGAATATCTCGGGGTACTCGGATATGATCTGGAAATCAATGATGAATATGGAGTGATCCAGCTGATCAACAGAGAAAACTACAATCATGTGCATTTAAAACTCAATGATTCGATTGTGCTTCTGATCCTGAGAATTCTGTATGATGAAAAGAAGAGGGAGCTTTCCGTCACGGATGTCGTTGTCAATATCGGAGATATCCAGGAACGATTCCTGAGTCTTAAAATCCGCGACAAGCAGATGGATAAGACGGCTCTCAACAATTCACTGCGTGTTCTGCGCAGATATAATCTCATTGAACTTTTGGATAAAAATCTGACAGAAGAGGATGCAAGAATTCTGATTTATGATTCTATTCTCATGGCTGTGCGGGTAGACGATATCCGACGTGTATCGGAAATGGTAGATAAGTATCGGAAGGGAGGGCATGAAACCGATGAAGAGACTGCAGAAGATCCGGCTGATTAACTGGCATCGTTTCACAAATGAGACAATTGAATTCGGAGATGCAACCCTTCTGTCCGGTGAAAACGGTGCCGGAAAATCGACGATCCTTGATGCGATTCAGTTCGTCATCACGTGCTCCAAGGCAAATTTCAACAAGGCGGCACAGGAGAAGGGAAAGCGGACTCTCAATACCTATATCCGCTGTAAGACCGGTCGGGAGGATCGTCCCTATGAAAGGACCGGTGAAATCAGTGCGCATGTGTGTCTGGAATTTTATGATGAAGCAAAGCGGCATCCGTTTCTGATCGGCGTCGTGATGGACAGCGCCTCCGAGGAGAAGGAACCGAATACAGCCTGGTATCTGATGGAAAAAAGGGAGCTTTCGGACGATCTGTTCTTTCAGGGTAAGATGATTAAGAGCATTTCCAAATTTCGTTCCACAAATCGTGGGATCCGGCAGTTCTGCCCTACAATTCGGGAAGCCAGAAAGATGATTCTGAACCGGTTCGGACGTCTCGATGAAAAATTCTTCACATTGATTCCAAAGGCGCTGGCTTTTAAGCCGATTACGGATATCAAGGATTTTGTCTATTCCTATGTGCTCGATGAAAAAGAAGTCAATATCGATGCACTCCGGGAAAATGTCAGGAGTTATCAGGATCTGCAGCGTACACTGGCGGATGTGAAACAGCGCATTTCCGAACTCGAAAAAATTCGGGAAAAATACGAACGTGTGGAGTACCATATCCGTCTCGACCGTGATCAGGAATACTATATCGAGCGTGCGCAGCAGGATATCTACAGGGAGACGGTGAGAGAGTCGGAGGAGGAGCTTCAAAGGGCGACCCTCGAAGTGGACCGCCTGAACCGGATGAAGATCGATCTGGAGAAGCAGATTCAGGAAAAAAATCATCTGCTTGAAAATCTTCGTGCAGAGCTGGCGGGAAATGAGGAATACCAGGCGCTGCGTGAGCTGGAAAAAGAGCGGGACACCATTAAGATTCAGCTGGAAAAGGACACTGCGGAAGTTGCCGGACTGACGGGACACATCAGAAAAGCGCTCAGGCAGACAGATGTGATCCTGAAAGATCTTTCTTCTAAGAGCACTGCGAATGAGCAGACACAGAAAACAAAGGAATCCAATCTGCAAAAAGAACATGATAAAAGTGCTGACGATTCCGAAGATATGACAATCATCAGAGCTTATCATGACGCTCTTGCGGGCATCAACGAGTATGAAAATCTTGCGGATATAAGGCTCATGGCGGATCAGGTGATCGACTGGAAGGAAAAACGCCAGCAGGAACTGCGTCATGAGGAATATAAAATCGAATCGAAGCTGGATGAGGAAAAGCGCACGGCTGAGGAACTGAATGTTCAGATCCGTGAACTGGAAGCGAAGAGGCTTATTTATCCGAAAAATGTTATAAAACTCAAAACAGCGATTGAGTCACAGTTCCGGAAATCAGGAAGAAAGTCGGAAGTTCACATTTTATGCGAAATGCTGGAAATCACGGATCCAAAATGGCAGAATGCGGTCGAAGGCTATTTGAATACGCAGCGGTTTCATCTGCTGACGGATCCGACGGACTTTGACCTTGCACTTTCCGTGTATGAACATCTTCGGAAGAAGGAACGTCTGCAGGGCGTGGGACTGATTAACAGCGGAAAGCTGGAGCAGTACGATGACGCACCGGAGGGATCTCTTGCGGAGGTTGTAAAGGGAAAAAGTAAATATGCCCGTTATTACATCAACATGGTTCTCGGCAAGGTGCATCGCTGCGTAAGCTACCAGGAACTGAAGATGTATCCGGTGTCCATTACAAAGGAATGCATGCGCTATCAGAATCATGTGGCAAGCGCCATCAATCCGAAGATCTTTGAAACGCCCTATATTGGTGCGGAGGCCTATAAGATACAGCTTGCCAAGAAGAAGCAGGAAGCTGAGGAACTGCAGGCGGAGATCGCAAAGGATAAGCAGAAAATGAAGGATCTGGAGCGCCAGCAGAAGCCTCTTGCAAGTACGGAAGATGTCCGGATCCGCTATGAGATGAGAAGTCTTGAGGAACTCAGAACCCACCGGAGTGCACTTGATGACTGCGAGGCGGAAATCAAAAATCTGAAGGCTCATTCCGATTTTCTGGAAAAGCAGATGCGGATTGAATCTTTGGGCCGGGAGCAGGACGCGCTTGATAAAAAACGTACGGATACGGTGATGCAGATCGGCCACGTACAGGGCGGAAAAGAATCCGTTTCCGTGAAAATCCGTGAAACAAAAGAACTGCTGAAAGCACAGGATGCGCATATCGAAGAGCTGAAAGCTGCTATTGGAGAAGAAGCCGAACATGTGGAAACGGAATATTTGCAGCGGCGCGAGCATACGAAGGCAAAGGATCTCGAACAGTTCAAACAGAACTTTGAAAATAACCGCAAGGGAAATCTGACCCGAAAGGCCCAGGCCGAGGATGAGATGGCTTCTCTTATGCGAAAATACAAGACGGATCACGATTTCGGCGCGGCGGATTCCCTTGCCGGCTATCCTGATTTTGCGGCGGAGTATGATCGTCTGAAAAATTCCAGACTTCTCGAATACGAGGAGAAAGTGGATAAGGCGAGGGAGTCCGCGGAGGAGGAGTTCCGGGAGCAGTTCTTGAGCCGTCTTCAGGAAAATATCAAGGCCGCCCAGAAGGAATTCCGGGAACTGAACAAGTCTTTGAGCGAGATCCATTTCGGTCACGAAAATTATGAATTCCTGTATCATGCGAGCAGAAGCCAGAAGAAGTACTATGACATGATCATGGATGACTTCAACATCATGGAAGGAGAGTCTATTTTTTCGGGTATCTTTGAGCAAAACCACAGGGAAGTGATCGAAGAACTCTTTGAAAAACTCTCTCTCGATGATGAGGACAGCGCGAAGACGCTGCAGGAATACACCGATTACCGGACATACATGGATTATGATCTGAAGATCACGTCCGATGATGGCAGCTATATGCTCTATTCAAAGGTGAGCCGGGAGAAGAGCGGGGGCGAAACACAGACGCCGTTCTACATCACGATTGCGGCATCCTTTATGCAGATGTACGGGAACAGCATCGGCGGAGACAGTGTCGGGATTGTCATGATGGATGAGGCCTTCAACAACATGGATGACGAGCGCATGAGCGGTGTGCTCTCCTTCATGAAACATTCCAACCTGCAGCTCATCATAGCGGCGCCGCCGGATAAAATTCAGTACATCGGTCCGGCGATGGATAAGATCCAGCTGATTATGCAGGATGGAAATGCGAGCTATGCGGAAGACTTTACGGTAGTGAGGAAAGAAGCCTGAGGAAGAATGTCACACTTACATTTGAGAACACAATATGAATGAAAAACGATATGACAGTAAAGTAATCAATCTTCTTTTGGATAAGTATGAGCGAAGCGCTGTATATGCCGGAACGGCAGTGCGGAATCAGTCTGTGGCAGTGATGGTGACAAAGAAACTTTTCCCGGATTATTTTGATCTGACAAGTACCGCATATGAGCATATGAATGCGCAGATGGAGAATCTGTCCTCAAAAGGTCTTGTGACTTTGTGTTGGAAGGATCAGAAAAAAGACGGCATTTTGCAGAAGATCCAGCTCAATCTGGATCCGGATAGTCTGAAGAGATCTTATGAATTCGTTTCCCGCAAGACCAGAAGGGAAAAAGAGCAGGAGGCAGAAACTGTTCTAAATGAATATCGGTGTGTTTTTCCGGAATTTGTCCAGTGGGCAAAGACGCGGCTGCAGAATCATGAAAGCGTGAAGCAGTATATTGATATCGACCATCCGGAACAGCTGAAAAAGGTTCTTTATCTGGCTCAAAAGATCCAGGAGAATAAAGAGGATATTTTCTTAAGACGCTTTTCCATAGAAGTTTTTCATGACTCAAAGATTGCAGAGCACGAGATCGGAAGCGCTGTGTCGATTCTGACGCATTTTCAAAATGGAAAGAGTGGGGGTTATGAGAAAGAGAAGTGCACGGGAAGGGATAACAGTGTAAGTACACAGGAAGATGTCCAAAATGATTTGACATCTCTTACAACGGATGAAGTCCTGGAAGAATATAATATATACAGAAATCCTTCCTGGGTGATGCTGAAGGGATGTGGTGCACCGCTTGATCTTCCGATGGGAGTCGGTATTTCGAATGAAGACATCGATCAAATCCCATGGAATACTTCAAACATTCCGGACAGAATCCTGACGATCGAAAATCTGACTTCCTTTCATCAGTGGAATCTGAAAAAAGGAGAAAAAGATCTCGTAATCTATCTTGGAGGTTATGCGAATCGAGCAAGACGTCAGATGCTTCAGAAACTTCATGAAATTTATCCGAATGCGTTGTATGCGCATTTCGGAGATATCGATGCAGGAGGGTTTCGAATTTGGAAACATCTGTGCCAGTCTACAGGTCTTTCGATCAGGACTTATCTCATGGATGAGAAAACATATCTGAAATATCTTCCTTATGGAAAAGATCTGACCATGCATGATAAAAGAAATCTTATGCAGATGAGTAAGGATCCGTTCTTTGCAGAGCAGAAGGCGCTTTTTGCATTGATGCTGAAGAAGGGAAAGAAACTTGAGCAGGAGTGTATATGTGAGTATGTTTAAGCAGTATATAAAATTGCTTGAAAATAAAAACTTTACGAAAGAGAAAGAACAGATTAATCAGGAAAATCGAATCGGGCTTGACCTGATTATTATATCGACTTTTATTTTCCTTATGATTAATGTCGTGCTGAACGTTGTCATCGGTCATAATCTGATCCATCGCGTGACACTATACCTGGAATTACTATACTTTTGCCTTGTTCTGGCCGTTTATTTTCCGATTGTACGAAAGAAAAATGCCAATTTTACAATGTGGCTTTACATTCTTGAAATTCCGGTGCTTCTGATTGCGATGTTTGATGCCGTCTATTATGAACCGACAAAGACGACTTTCATTTTCATGATCTTTTTACTGCTGTTTCCGATGTTTATTCTGGATCGGCCATGGAGAATCTTTCTGCTTATTCTCAGTATGGCCATTCTCTATGCAGTTGTCGCATGTACAGTTGAGCCTTGGGAAACATATATAATGGATATGGTACATCTGGTTAACGTGTCAGTGCTTGGAATAGGTTCCAGTCTGTTCTTTTCAACTGTCCGCCTCAGGATGATTCAATATGCAAATCGAAATGCCGAACTTGCGGAAAGGGATCCGCTGACGGGACTTTATAATCGGTCGGGGGCTGAACACTATGTTGATCCCAAGGCGCCGGGAATCTTTATTTTTCTGGATCTGGATAAGTTCAAGGGTGTGAATGATGAATTCGGACATGAAGAGGGAGATCATACTTTGCAGGAGACGGCAGCGGTTCTTCGTGAAAATTTTCGCAGGAGTGACGTAATGATCCGGTTCGGCGGCGATGAGTTTGCCGTATTCGCCCCGGGCGACTGGAGTTATGATGAGGTGGAGAAGAAGATGAATGACCTTCTGTTAAGCATTCAGAAGATTGTGATGGAGGGCAGCAGGGAAACAATGACGGCAAGTATCGGCTGCGCCTATGCGCCTCATGGCACGGACTCTCTTGGAAAGCTGATTCGTGTGTCCGACCGGGCGATGTATGAGGCCAAGAAAAACGGCAAGAATGGGTTTCGAATTGTGACAATCTGATAACTGAAGTGTTTGACAAGGGCGAGGAAGAAAAGCTTATGGAAACAGGCAGTTTAGAGGTAAAAGAGAAAGAGCAGACTGCAGAGGAGCGGGAAATTCAGGTGGCCTTTGGACTCACCGATCCCAAGGGAACATTTTCCAGATGGGTCGGATCGGCGATGGCCTCCATACTTATGAATACGGATAGCCCCATTTGCTTCCATATCTTATTGGATGACACCGTGAACGGGGACAACCGGAAAAAACTGAACCAGACAGGAAATACGAAAAAGAGCCGGGTCGTTTTTCATGAGATGGATTCTTCAAAGTTTGCAATAGAGAATAAATGGCTTGAAATTTATACAATTGGAAGCTTGTATCGGCTGATACTGCCTGAAATATTGCCGGAGCGAAAGAAAATCATTTATCTGGATGCGGATGTGATCTTCAATTGCAATATCAGAGAACTCTGGCAGATTGACGTTAGTGAATATTGTATTGCCGGAGTATCGGACGCTGACGTAAGAGCGGGCATTGTGAGACCTTCGGTTGTTCTGGAAGGGAGTGTAAAAAAAGAACAGTATTTTAATTCAGGTGTATTAGTGATGAATCTGGAACGGATCCGACAGCAGGGAGGGCTCTTAAAACCTGCGGTCAACTTTATGAAGAATCGTCATGAAACGAAACTGCCCGATCAGGATGCTTTGAATGATATTTTTCGGAATAGCGTGTTACTGCTTGAAGAAAAGTGGAATTGTCCTGTTCGATTAGAAAGTAAGAAGACCAACAAACTTCGTAAGGTAGTTTACCACTTTATGGGACAGAAGCATCCTTGCTTTGACAATTTGACAGAGTATGATAAATTGCTTCTGAAAGTCCAGGGGAACTCTCCGTGGGGATATAATGGTATAGAGGCGGACCTTATACGTGGAATGAACATGATGTCATTTAAAATAGAACAGCTTCAAAAACTGATTTGTAAATTATCTGCACCGGGAATTAAAAGAATTTATTATGGATTGAATACAGATGGAATGAAAAATATCATGAAAATGGTACCGCCGAGAAATGTGGACTATTGCATAGAAAAAGATCCGATCGATGTGGACGGAATGCGCTATGGTGTGCCGGTCCGGGATGTGAATGAAGTAAGGCGTGAACAGAAAGGAACATTTGTGGTTTTCGTTCTTCCGGAAGCTGATGGCGGACAGGGAATACAGAAATTAAATGAAATGGGCTTAAAATATGGGGAAGACTTTTTTGTAGTTCCTGCGCTTTTGAAGGTCAGTCAGGGAGGATATATCGTATAAATTTTATACAATTAAAATGTGTAAAAACCCACGAAAAGAATTGACTTGTTTCCCCAAAAGTGCAAGAATAAAGGTAAAACTTAAGGGCAAAACTGTCGAAAGGCAGTGACGCAAAACTATAGGGCCTGAAATGGCAGCCAGCTGCATTCTATAAAAAGAGTGTGGGCTGGTTTTTTTCTTTGATATACTTTTTGATAAAAAATATAGATTTTTGATACTGTGACAGAAAAACTGCCGCATATAAATGTTCAGGAGGCCGTTGGTCATGAGCAAAAAAAAGAAAAATATAAATAGAAAAAGGAAGAATTCACTGGTGAAGGGGACTCTTGCCGCCGGAGTTGCAATTGGCGGTGTCATCATGGGCGGCCAGGCAAACGCGGTCTATGCGGAAGATGAACTTTCAGAAGGTTCGGCAGTTGACAGTGCAGTTGCCGATGCGGCCTCAGAGTTGGAAGCACCTGCTTCCGAGTCGAACTCTGAACTTTATATTCCCAGGGAAGACAATCGGCAGGAAGAGTCACAAACAACATTAGATACAACAGCCGCGACGGAAAGCAAATCACAGACAGCCACTGACACGACAGCGACAACAGACAGTCCATCCGAGACCACTTCGGATACGACGGCGACAACGGAAAATTCATCTGAGGCAAGTTCGGATACGACAAATGCTGCAGAAAACTCGTCTGAGGCAACTTCTGATACGACTGATGCAGCGGAAAGCGCATCTGAAAATGATTCGGATACGACGGCGGAAAGTGATTCTGAGGAAACGTCGGATACACTTGTAACGGCGGAAAGTACATCTCAAAACGGCTCAGAGACATCAGAAACGGATCATGCTGCTGCGCAGAATACATCAGAACAGAATGCAGAAAGCGAAAGCGAATCTGAGGAAGGTATACAGGCGCAGACAGTAAATGTGGCGGATCTTTCTTCGGAAGAAAGTTCCTCTGCGTCTAATGCGGAGAAAATTACCGCAAATCTGTCAGCAAAATTAGTGCGCCCTATGGCGAAAGAAAATGATTCAAAGGACGAGACTTCTGATGATGCAAGTTTAAGCGCAAGCGCATCGGTGGCGGACAGTGTAGCATTCTCAAATTATGTAGAAAGCAGAAAGGCTTCTGACAGTCAGTCTATCGTTGTATCGGAATCTGAGAGCAGAAGTGAACGTTTATCGGAATCTCAAAGTACAGTAGATAGCGAAGTTGCCTTTGAGACAGGAATGCAGTCAGAAATAGATAATGCGGATGCTGATGAGCTCAATGATATTTTTAAGAATGCAGTCGCTAATGAAAATACGACATCGGATTACATACAGAAGATTGAAGACAGAGCAAATGCCATAATAGCAGATGCGGATAATCAAAAACAGGCGGCTCAGAAAAAGGTAAATGATGCAAATGCTGCATTACAAAGTGCAAACAAAGGGGTGGAGTCTGCCCAAAATGCAGTGAACACTGCGACAGCAGCTTTAAGCACGGCGCAAACAAATCTGGCGCAGGAACAGGATAAAATTTCTGACTGCGATGAGGATCATGAGAAAGTTGAAAATGGTGAACTTAGCGAAGCTGATGTAAATAACTTAAAAAATCAGTATGCCGATAGCTTTCGCGAGATAAGTAGCTATAATGCCGGTACTTATAAGCGGCAGGGATATACAATTGTCACAGTATCTGAAACAGTGTATTTTTGGGGCGTGCCATATCAAACGCAGGTTTCTTATGCCTATAAGAAAGATGACCTGCTTAAGTCTATTGATTCTGCGAAAGCTGAAGCAACCGACAATGTGAAAACATACAGTACTGCTGTTGACAAAGCGACAAGTGACAAGAATGCAGCAGAGGATAATCTGGCTGCTGCAAAGAACAAACAGCAGGCTGCACAAACTTCTGTCAATCAGGCAACTGAAGAAAAAAATAAGGTAGATGATTCAGTAAAAACTGCAACCACCATAAAGGAATGGGCAAATTTTATTGTTTCTCCAACACTCTCGGATGGAAAAAACCATACTGGCACTAAGGTAGCGGTTCAGATCAAAGACGGAAAGCCGGTAAGCTCCAATGAACTGGGACTTGACAAAACTGATGATGATGTAACTTCACATGGATCGGCAAATTACACTTCGCTGAATACCAAAAAATTAAATGATGTACCGCTTAGTGTTAAGCTAAGATATGTGAAAGTTACATATGTAGATCGTGACAGGACGTTTTCTCAGGATACTACACAAAATAATTCTAAAAAGGGAATATCATTATCAGGAAATGCCGTTATTTACGAAATTAATGATAACGACACGATAAGCAAGAATCCGGTTTCGCCTGAAGATGCAGAAGATGGAAAAAGATATTTTGTTCCTTATTCCTTCAAATATGAGCCTTCTGATGGCTACCATATGGATGGCTATATCTATAAGTATGAAAAAGGAGAGTTTGAATACGATTATACAAGTGATTTCAAATCACAATCCAAGAGCGAATATGAGAGCAAGAGTACAGCAAATTCAATCAGCAGATCTGAAAGTGAATCAAATTCGCAGAGTAAAGAACTTTCAGAATGGAGAAGCCAATCCATCTCGGAAAGCGGGTCCAGAAGTACGTCTGATTCAGTCAGCGTGGTTGAATCAACGTCGAAAAGTACTAGTGAGAGTATTTCCAGATCAGAAAGCCAAAGAGATTCCCGCAGTGAATCTGTAAGCATAAGCGAGAGTACTTCGACAAGCGGATCGACGTCTGCAAGCGAAAGCACATCCGCAAGTGAGGCAGCATCCACGAGCGAGAGTACCTCAACAAGTGAGTCAAGCTCCGAAAGCGAAAGTACATCCACGAGCGAGAGTACTTCCACATCAGAGAGCACAAGTACATCGACAAGTGAAAGTACAAGCGCATCTACTTCGGAGAGCACGAGTGCGTCAGTAAGTGAAAGCACGAGTACTTCAGCATCAGAGAGTACGAGTACATCCGCAAGTGAGTCGGCCTCTACGAGTGAGTCAACGTCGACAAGTGAGAGTACGAGTACGTCTGAAAGTGAGAGCGGAAGTACCTCAGCAAGTGAAAGTGCAAGTACCTCCACATCGGAGAGTACGAGTGCATCTGTAAGGGAAAGTGCAAGTACTTCAACAAGTGAAAGTACAAGCATATCCACATCGGAAAGCACGAGTGTCTCAGTAAGCGAGAGCACAAGCACTTCTACATCTGAGAGTGCAAGTACTTCAGCAAGCGAGAGCACGAGTACTTCAGCAAGCGAAAGTACGAGCACATCAACAAGCGAGAGTACAAGTACATCCGTGA
>CAYYEB010000002.1:0-23574 GCA_964470725.1 uncultured Lachnospiraceae bacterium
CTGCTTCAAGGAGCTGCTTCATGGAAATAACACTCATTTTGTTTCTCCTTTAAAATGGTTTTTGTTCTGCCATATGTTTCCGTCAGTCATAACCGTTTCCGGCACCAGTGACCGACTCCGCATATGTGATTATTAGATACTGCTGTTTGCACAGCCTATTTATCATATCGAAACTTTCGGCGCAAGTCAATCCTTTTCCGCAAGTATACCAAAAGCTTTTTGCTGACGGTTACTGTTCACTCCCTATACTATACAGCGGCTCATATACGATTGATTTTTTTCTCTCTTTTAAAGATGTAATAAAAGGAAAAGACACCTGCCGCAATGATCAGTATCACTGCCGTTCCCACTGCAGAAGAAGAATCGGGAAACTTCTCTGAAACCAGTGACTGAATGAGAGAGAAGCAATTCACTCCCATATGCGCCACGATTGAGGCTGCTATCGTTCCGTAATGTTCGTATAAAAGAGCCATCGCGATGCCGATAACCGCCGCCGGCACGCCCTGCTCCAGATTGCCATGAAAAGCTCCGAAGGTGATGCCGCTCAGTATGGCAGCAACCCAGATGTTTGTAAAATCTCTGAGTCTGCGGTACATCACGCCGCGGAACAGAAGTTCCTCCGCCATCGGTCCCAGAGCGCCGATCAGAAGAAAGCTCACCCAGGCCGGGAACTTCGTAAAGCTTCCGATAAACTGGGAATATTCATCACTTTCCGGTATAAGTGACGAAAAGATGCTCACCACAAATTCTACCGTCAGCACTGCGCAGACACACATTATTCCTTCCGGTATTCCGAATTTCTTTTTACGAAGCAGCCGGTCTGATGCATTCCACGCACGCCGCTGCAGTTCGTCGCGATGCCAGATCTGAATCATTACAATGAAGAGAATCGCATCCATAACACCGGTCAACGGAAGTGAATATTTTTCGGCAATATTCGTCAATTCTGTCGTTGAGGAAATTCCGCCGGCAATTGCCACTGCTATTTCAAAAACAAGAGCCAGGGCAATGTTGACCGCATAGGCTAAGAGTGCGGGCCAGATTACTTTCCAGATCATAAAGCCCGTGCTGTGGTCATAAGGGTATCTTCTTACAGGCATCTTTCTGTTTTCAGGCACCGTGCCGCCATATCCCGTTCCGATTCTCTGTGCTCTTTCGCCATCTCTTTTTTGTCCGATCAGAACATTCCGGAGTTCTTCCGTCGTATCCACGATACAGTCCGGCCACACTGCCTCCAGTTCCTGACGGGAACCGTATCCATATGTCACACCGATCGAACTTATGCCCTCTTGTTTTGCGCCGATCACATCATAGCTGCGGTCTCCTACCAGAACAATTCTGTCCTTCTCATTTTCCATATGAAGTCTTCGGATCACCTCACGGACGACTTCCGCCTTATCGGTTCTTCGCCCGTCCATCTCAGCTCCCTCCACGACATCAAAATACTGAAAAATGCCGAAATATTTCAATATCTGCACACAGTACTGCCGCGGCTTGGAAGAGGAAAGTGCAATCTGAAAATGCTCTCTTTTCAGCTGCGCAAGGAGAGTTTTGATTCCGGGATACAAATGGTTTTCATAAATCCCCGTTTTTTCATATCGTTCCCGATAAAGTCTTACAGCCAGTTCACCTTCTTCGTCCGTCAGGTGTGCGTAACTCATAAATTGTTCCTTCAGCGGAGGGCCCACGAAGGAACGCAGATCACGAAGGTCAGCATCAATCCCGAAACCTTTTTTCAGCGCATATTGAACAGACTTTGTGATCCCCTCTCCGGAATCCGTAAGTGTTCCGTCCAGATCGAATAATACCGTATTCCACATATCACATATGCTCCGGGGCGGAAAATCCCAGAATATCAATACTCTTCTCCAGGACATCTCCCGCGATTTCCAGAAGAGCCAGGTAAGACGCTCTCTTGGCCTCATCCTCTTCCGCAAGGATTCTTGTATTATGATAAAAACGGTTAAAGTCATTGGAGAGCTGATAAATATATGCACAGATCCTATGCGGAGCAAGTTCCTTATATGCATCGTAAATTGTTGCTCCGAATCCCGCAATGTCCTTCATCAGATCCTTCTGTTCCCTGCTGTCCGGCGGAAGAAGTTTATCCGCAGATGCCTTTCCGATGCCTTCTTTTTCCGCCTTTTCCAGAATGGATTTTATTCTCACAATCGTATAAAGAATATACGGTCCCGTATTTCCTTCGAAAGAAGTAAACTTGTCCACATCAAAGACATAATCTTTGGAAGCCTGGTTTGAAAGATCACCGTATTTGACTGCAGCAAGGGCCACCTGCTTCGCCGTAGTTTCGGCATCCTCCGTCCGGACATTCTTATTGTCCCGGATTTTTTCTTCCATCTTCTCATCGATATCGTCAAGGAGCGTCTGCAGACGCATCACGCCGCCCTCACGGGTCTTGAACGGTTTGCCGTCCTTTCCGTTCATTGTGCCGAATCCGACATGGATCAGCTCTGTCTTATCATCCACGATTCCGGCCTTCCGAACCGTGCGGAACACCTGCACAAAGTGCATGTGCTGACGTTTATCGACCACATAAATGATTTTATCCGGATGGAACAGTTTCTCCCGTTCAAGAATCGTTGCGCAATCCGTTGTTGCATACAGTGAAGAACCGTCTGACTTCTGAATGATGCACGGAGGAATTTCCTTTTTATCCCCCGGCTCCGCAACATCCACAACCAGCGCGCCCTGATCCATATGAGCCACGCCGTCCTTCTTCATTTTTTCGATCATCTCCGGAATATACGGCTGTGCATCCGATTCGGATTTCCAAAGCTCAAAGTGCACATTCAGGCGCTCATAATTTTTCTTCAGATCCGCAACAGACACCTTCAGAATCTGCTTCCAGAGTGCACGGTAACCCGGCTTTCCCTCCTGCAGAAGGTGTGTCGCCTCAAGTGCTTCCTGATGATAGTTTTCATCCTCTTTTGATTTTGCGGATGCCTCCGGATAAATCTTCTCAAGCTCACTGATCGTAAACGGAGCTTCTTCCGGATATTCCGTCACATCATCCCGAAAATACGGAAGATCCGGCTGCTGATGTTTCAGTTCTGTAATAATAAGTCCCATCTGAAGTCCCCAGTCACCCAGATGAACGTCTCCAAGGACTTCATTGCCGACGGCACGGCACAATCTCTTAATGCTTTCTCCAATCACCGCCGAGCGCAGATGTCCCACATGAAGCGGTTTTGCTACATTCGGGCCGCCATAATCAATAATTATCTTCTTCGGTTTCTCCTCTACCGGAATAGACAGATTACCGTCCGAGGCCATCTGTTTCAGATACTCCGCCAGAAATTCCGGAGCAGTATTGATATTAATAAATCCCGGTTTTACAACTTCTGCCTTAAGGTATCGATCCGCCCCCTGTTCCTTCAGCGCAGCCACCACGTCTTCCGCAATCAAAAAAGGAGCCTTGTGATATTTCTTGGCTCCCGCCATTGCTCCGTTGCACTGATATTCGCAAAGATCAGGTCTGTTCGAAACCTGCACCTTTCCAAGACTTTCGTCATAGCCTGCAGATGCAAACGCCTGCGCAAGCTGCTCCGAAAGCACATCCATAAACTGTTTCATAGAAATTCCTTCCTTTTATTTAAGCGCCCTTATAATTGTCCGGCAGTTCTTCGCCCCACGGTGTGCCGTCCAGATCAAACGGCGTGGACTGATACACATAATAATTCAGCCAGTTCGTATAAAGGTTGTTCGCCATGGCACGCCATGTCAGAATCGGCCGTTTTGTCGGATCATCATTCGGAAAATAATGCTTCGGCAAAGCGGTGTTCAGTCCCTTCTTCCGATCCCGGTCATATTCGCGTTTCAGCTGCATTCTGTCATATTCCGGATGTCCGAACACGAAGATCTTCCGACCGTTCTCTGCCATGCAGATTCCGACTCCTGCCTCCTGCGACTGTGCAAGAATTGTCATTTCCTCGCAGTGTACAATATCTTTCGTCGTCACTTCCGTGTATCTGGAATGCGGCATCCAGAACACATCGTCAAACCCTCTCAGAAGCGGTGTCTTGCGGTTGTACACCTTATGGCAGAAAATGCCGAAGAGCTTCTGTCTCAGCATTCTCTTTTTCAGACCATAATAGTAATAGCAGGCCGCCTGTGCGCCCCAGCATAAAAAGAGCGTACTTGTCACATGCGTATCTGCCCATTCAAAGACTCCCTTCAATTCCTCCCAGTAATCTACCTGTTCAAAATCCAGGAGTTCCACCGGAGCGCCGGTCACGATAAGTCCGTCAAAATGTCGTTTTCTAAGTTCAAGCGACGACTGATAAAAGGTCTCCATATGGCTTTTCGCCACATGCCTCGACCTGTGCGTTGCCATTTTCATAAATGTCACATCGATCTGCAGCGGGGTGTTGGAAAGTTCCCTCAGGATCTGAAGTTCTGTATCCTCTTTCATTGGCATCAGATTTAAAATGCAGATCTGGATCGGACGGATATCCTGATGAATGGCCCGTTCCTCACCCATGACAAATATATTTTCTTTTTCCAGAATCTCCCGTACCGGAAGATTATCCGCAATTTTTACAGGCATCTTTACTCCTTCAGCGAATTCAGAAACTCTTCTTCCGAAAGAATCGGGATTCCAAGCGCCTTCGCTTTTTTATTTTTTCCGGACTGAGAAGCTGCATCATTATTAATCAGAGCGGTCGTCTTCTTTGACACCGAACCCGTCACTTTTCCGCCGTGTGCCTCAATATATTCCGTCAGTTCCGTTCTGTTCTTAAAACTCTTCTTCCGAAAGAATCGGGATTCCAAGCGCCTTCGCTTTTTTATTTTTTCCGGACTGAGAAGCTGCATCATTATTAATCAGAGCGGTCGTCTTCTTTGACACCGAACCCGTCACTTTTCCGCCGTGTGCCTCAATATATTCCGTCAGTTCCGTTCTGTTCTTAAAACGACGTACATCACCGGTGATGACATATATTTTTCCGAAAAGTTCACCGGAAGAAGTTTCCTCTTCGGAAGATTCCTCCATATTGACTCCCGCATCCTCAAGTCTCTTCAAAAGCTCCAGATTTTCCTTTGAATGAAAATACGCAAATATGGACTTTGCAGTAATTTCCCCCACATCCGGTACCTGTTCAAGCTGTTCCACAGATGCTTCCTTAAGTTTCTCAAAGGATCCGAAAAAATGAAGAATCGTTCTGGCCGAGGCCCGTCCCACATTCGGAATGGCAAGACCCGAAAGAAGTCTCCACGGCTCGTTCTGTTTTGACCTTTCAATATTTGCAAGCAGTTTGTCGGTATTTTTTTCCCTTCCGATCAGCCCTTCACTTACCAGCTCATCCCTGTGATTGTGAAGATCATAAAGGTCTGCAATATTATTCAAATAACCGTGCTCATTCAGCGCATGAATGAGCTCAGGACCAAACCCCTTGATGTCCATGGCAGATCTTCCAACGAAATTGATCAGATGGCGGACCGTCTGTGCCGGACAGTTCGGATTGATGCAGCGCATATCCGCCTGTCCCTCTTCTCTTACAATCGGTGCACCGCAGACCGGACATCGATCCGGCAACTGAAAATCCTTTGTCCCCAATGGCCGCTTTTCCGGAACTGAGCAGCGAATCTTCGGAATGATTTCTCCGGATTTATATACCTTTACCGTATCTCCGATTCCGATGTGAAGCTTATTGATGAAATCCTGATTGTGGAGAGTGGCACGGGATACCGTCGTCCCGCAGAGCCGGATCGGATCAAAGACTGCCGTTGGATTGACACGGCCGGTCATTCCGATCGATACCTCAATATCCCGGATTACGGTTTCCTTTTCCTCCGGCGGATACTTATAGGCAATATGTCCTGCGCTGTACTTTGATCCTGCAGGAAAATCATTTCTGTATGCAATCTGATCAATTTTGACGACAGCCCCGTCAATGTCATATCCGAGATCTCCCCGCTTTTCTCCGATTGCATCGATCTCGCTCAAAATTTCTTCATCCGTCGTACAGAGCTTATGCGGCACCACCGGCATGTGTTCTTTCTCATGAAGAAAATCAAGCGCTTCCGCCTGGGAAGTCATAAGTGTCTCATTTCCACGCTGTACGTTGAAAATGAACATGCTGAGACCCCGTTCCCTTGTCATAGCCGGATTCAGCTGTCTTAATGTTCCTGCCGCGCAGTTCCGGGGATTTGCAAAAGTTCTCTTTCCGAGCATTTCCTGCATTTCATTCACACGATCAAAATCGGAAAGTTTCATATAGACTTCTCCACGCACTTCCAGATCACCGACATCTTCCGAAAGCTCGGGCTGTACATCTTTTATCACGCGGGCGTTCAGTGTGACATCTTCTCCGATATATCCGTCTCCCCGGGTCTCCGCAAGAATCATTTTTTGATCGTGGTAACGGATACTCATGGAAAGGCCGTCAATTTTCTGCTCCACGGAAAAACGTACATCAGGATGCATCGCCCGCACCTCATGAACCCAATCGAGCACATCATCCTTTGTAAACACATCCTGAATGGACAGCATCGGAACATCATGTGTCACAGTTACCCCGGCCTCACGTTTTACCGGAGCTCCCGCGACCTGCGTCGGAGAATCTTTTGTGATCCAGTCGGGATGTTCCTTTTCCGCAGCCTTAAGTTTCAGCATCAGCTGATCATATTCATAATCCGTAATCTTCGGTTTTGCATCCTCATAGGCGCGATTGTACTCACGGATTTTTCCGATCAGCTCATTGTATTCTTCTTTGGTAATCTGTGTTGTGTCCATTTTTCTGTCTTTTCCGGTTTGATCAGTTTGCTCAACGATAAAGTGCATCTTCAAGGGCTTTTACCTCTGAAGATGTGAGCGTCCGACTGTGTCCGACCCGAAGATCTCCGAGTCTTAAATTCATGATGCGCACACGCTTCAGTTCGGAAACTCCATATCCCAGAGTTTTACACATGCGGCGAATCTGACGATTAAGTCCCTGTGTCAGAACAATACCGAATTTCTTATCGCCCTGCTGCCAGACCTCGCAGGGGCGTGTCGTCACATACACTCCGTCCCTGTGCTCTTTTGTCTTATGTGCATCATCATCCAGAAGAATTTTTACACCGGAGCTCATTTTTTCCAGAAATTCCTTTGTAATGCTTTTATTTACCGTAACACTGTACTCTTTTTCATGGTAATTTCCGGCCCGCATCATCTGATTGGCAAGATCGCCGTCGTTGGTCAGAATCAGAAGCCCTGTGGAATCCTTGTCAAGCCTTCCGGCATAGGTCACTCTGTGCGGTGTATCCACATAATCAAAAACCGTATGATCGGTTTTCGGATCCACTGTACAGATGACTCCGGCGGGTTTATTCAGCATCAGATAAATCTTTTTCGGCTCCTTATGCGGAAGCGCATTGCCTTCCACAATGACTGTATCTCCCGAAAACACACGATCCCCCAGATGCGCCCTTACCAGTTCCTTTTCCATCTCATCTTTGCGCGAATGCCGCTTTATTTCCACAAGGCCCCGTTCAATCAGTCGGTCGGCCTCTCTTCTTGAACAATATCCGGCATCGCTGATGTATTTATTCAGCCGTTTTCCATCATTTTCCATTCTGTCAGTTCCATTCTCTTCTTAATATAGATCCGTATCATCAGGTAAAAGTCAGGAAATGAATCTTCTCCCGACATATCCGTCATAGTTTCCGGAGCGAATATGCCACCAGCCATCCTGAATATCTCCGATGACTGTTACTTCCGTCCCGGCCTTCAACTGCCCCAGTACTTTTCCGTCATATCCCGGAGTCGCTCGTACAAAGCATCCCGCATTGAGGGTTGTCGATCTGGTTGAAGCTGATGATTTTCTTTCCGATCCGGATGTTTTTTCTGAAGAATTCTCTTTGGTGCCAGAGCTTTCCGTCGTGCTGCTGCGGCTTTCAGCAGTCCCCTCCGAGGATGAAACTGCCGTGCCGGCATCACTCTGCCCATTCTCAGTCGTTTCAGCAGAGGAAGAGGCAACAGTCTGTGTTTCCGAAGATGCTGCTGCTTCGGAAGAAGTTGTCTCCGGTGAAGCTGCTGAAGAGGTTACCGCATTTTCGGATGCCGTCTGCTGCGCAGCGTCATATTCCTGCTGCACCTGCTGCACCAGAGCCTTTACATCATCCTCATTTTCAAGTGAATCAATATAATCTGAAGTTGCCTGATCATAATCCGAATATACGATCTGCCAGGTTCCTGCATCATTTTTACGAACCAGCATGCGGGAAAGACCAGGAAGCGGTGCCGCCTGTCCCTCGTTCTGATAGTGATAGTAGACATAGACAACATAGCTGTCGGCCACCAGGCCATTCTTCGTATACACCTTCAGATCCGTATATTTTGTTGTCGAGGAAGCAATTTTTGCCGCTTCTGTTTCCGGAAGAGTATCACAGAGCTTCTGGACCGCTGAAACATCCTGCTGTTCCATTGCCGTATAGTAATTCTGAATCAGTTCCGTCACTTCCGGGACTGCATTTTCTTTGAGCTCCCCGCCTTTATTTTCCGAAACCGTAGCAACAGAAGAAGTCACTGCCTCCTTGACGGAATTTCCTGTATCCGATACAACACTGTCAGAACTGAATTCGTCATTTCCGGAGGAACCGAATCTTTTTGAAACCGCACGAACGCCGAAGAAAAGGCCCACCAGAATCACGAGTATTCCAATGATCAGCAGAATGTAACGCAGATTGTCTGACAGCCACTCTCTGAAATTATTCACGAACAATTCTCCTTTCCCAAGTAAGAGTTAAAAGAAATATTAGCATACCTGTTTTCAATATGCAAACATGCAAAAAGCCGCCCGGGAATCTTCACGATTGCTCAGGCGGTAATCTTCACATACATAAAAAAACGCGTCTGACAGGAGTCGAACCCGCGCACCCGGAACCGGAATCCGGTGCTCTATCCACTGAGCTACAGACGCATACATGGAGATGAAGGGATTTGAACCCTCGACCTTTCGGATGCGAACCGAACGCTCTCCCACTGAGCCACATCCCCACAAGCAGTACATATTGTACTGCTCTTTTCAGAAGAATTCAAGACCGAGTTTACATCAGGATTCGTCTCTCCTGACGGTCATAATAATACACATGATCCGAAAGTACCTCGTATGGCTCAACCTGTGTCCGGTTGATCTCCCGGACCGTGCTTTCCAGGTCCCCTTTCGATATGTCTCCCCAATCAGGAGTCAGAATCACTTCGTGAATGCTGCTGGGAAGAATAAACAGATTGGCGCCCAGTTTCCTTGCCAGCGGCAGCAGAACATCCGGATACAGCATACAGGAAGCGCCATAAATCCGTTTCTGATTTGTAAGAATGTACATCGGTACATCTCCCTCATCTTCCGAAGATTCATATCCGTCCCTTTCATCTTCGGCAATCATCTCCCGCATCGGAACTATTTCCGCTCCCGAAAGTCCGGGCGTATTCTTTTCTGCAATCCTTCGTATTTCTTCCAAGGAAATATTCCAAGTACTGAGGTCATTATTTTTTACTAAAATCGTCCCGGTTTCACGATTCGGACAAATTGTTTCATAATAATAAATGCAGGCAAGATCAAGAATGCGTTCAAAGGGAATCGTCTGAAGCAGTTCGCGATTCATTTCAAAATTGACCAGTCGATACTGAATACGGTCCTGTACATTTTGAAAATCTTTCATCTCCTTCAGTGAAAAATGCTTTTGCTGCTTAAGCTCCCGACTTTTTTCAACCATCCTTTCCGCCAGAGCGTCCAATGTCTCTCCGCTTTTATATCGCAGAAAATATTCCTGAAGATAAATCGCCGGTGCAATCGTTTCACCGGGCATTAAAATTGTCAGCGCATCCATTTTCACACCGTTATTTTTCGGTATTCTATGGATGGTCACCTCGGCATCCGGACCCCCTGTCTCTTCTACTTTCCGTCTCAGACCCTTTGTAAACTCTTTATAGTTCATAATTACCTCAATTTTTTCTACGCAAAAGAAACTGTCTCAACGACAGTTGTTGTCAAAAATTATCAGCTTATCACATGAGTCGTATCAATCAGAAAGTTTCAATGCAGAATGCATCGAATTGAAATATTGATGAGAAAATATTAAGAAAGCCTTCCCTGAAAGGGAAGGCCGTACATGTCATACTCTGGAGAGATATTCTCCTGTTCTTGTGTCAATCTTGACTTTATCGCCAATATTCACAAACAGCGGAACCTGAATTGTTGCACCAGTTTCAACAGTAGCCGGCTTATTTGCACCCTGTGCCGTATTTCCGGCAAAACCAGGTTCTGTTTCCGTTACTTCCAGCTCAACAAAAAGAGGAGGCTCAACTGTAAATACATCACCATTCCAGGAAACAAGTTTTACGTTTTCGTTTTCCTTTACAAACTTCATGGAATCCTTAACGATATCCTTGCTTACCGGAACCTGATCAAATGTATCCGGGTTCATAAAATAATACAGATCGCCATCGTTATAAAGATATGTCATTTCCTGACGCTCAATGCGGGCCGTCGGGAACTTTTCGGTGGGACGGAATGTCGTCTCTGTCACACCGCCTCCGATCACATCTTTTAACTTTGTACGAACAAAAGCTGCACCCTTGCCCGGCTTTACATGCTGAAATTCCACGACCTGCATGACTTTGCCGTTGATTTAAAGAGTTAAGCCATTTTTAAAATCGCCTGCTGAAACCATAAAAAACCCTCCTTAAAAGTGTACACATTATTTTATATCAAAATTCATCCGCCTGCAAGTAGCAACTACTTAATTGCTTTTTCTGCCTTTTCTTTTTCGTTATCGAATCGGATCAGTTTCGCGATGATCTCGTCACAGATCTCATCGACAGACTTTCCATCTGTTTCGACGGTCACATCCGCAATCTTTTTATATTTTTCCTTACGCTTATCCATCAGTTCGGAAATGAATTCCACGTTCTTATGATGTTCCAGAATCGGACGGTCATTGCTGTCCTTGACGCGTTCCAGGATGGTTTCCGGCGTTGCCGTCAGAAGCACGACTCTTCCGTTCTTCTTCATATTTTCCGCATTATCCTCGCGCATCACGATTCCGCCACCGCAGGACACCACACTCTGCTTCACATGCTGCAGTTCGATCAGGCAGTTGCTCTCCAGATTCCGGAAATAGGTTTCTCCGTACATATCAAAAATCTCGGAAATGGACATTCCCTGTTTTTCGGCAATCATCTGATCCATTTCCACACGATTCATTTCAAGCTTTTTTGTCAGCTCGCTTGCAACCGTTGTCTTTCCGGCTCCCATAAATCCGACCAGGAAAATATTGTAGTCAAAAAGCGCCTTGGCCTGTACTTTCCGGCTGTTCTTTACAATATACCGGAAAATATCCAGTATTTCCTCCTCGAACTTATTATCCTTCAGCTTATCTTTGAGTTCTTTTTCCTGCTTTGCCTCCTGTTCCGGCTGCAGGATCGGAATTCCCGTTGCTTTCTTATAAGAAATAATTTCCTGTACATGCACCATGCGTTCTGCAAGTGCCTCGATAATTTTATCGTCACAGGCATCAATCTTTGCCCGAATTGCGCTCAGCTGTTCCTGATCTGCCATACTTTCCAGTCGTCTCCTTTGCTATTAGCAATGAAAGCATCTGTCGAATTTCTTTCGGCCGCTTCCGTATTCGGCTATTATAGCAAGGCTCAGGCATGGATTCAAGGAAAAGCTTTCGCAAGTTAATACTTTTATGTGTTAAAGTGTCGTGCTAAGACATATCTAAGTTGACGGGACTCAAGTTAAAGTCTGTTGTTCCGGGACGCTTCCGCTCGCTCGTTCTCGCAGCAGCTCTAAATTCAAGCGGCGCCTTTCAGGCTTGCTTTCATTAAGAGCTGGCGTCACTCGGACGCCCGGAGCAATCAGACCTTAACCTGAGTCCCTGTGCAGCTCATAACAGATTCGAGTTAGAAAACTCACATAACACAGTTATTTTTCAGCCTGCGGCAGATACGCCTCTACCAGTTTCTGATCCACGTGTTTTGCGATGTCTTCTTTCACAGACTGAGACGCCTCCACCATCTGATTCCATAGCTTATCACTTGGTTTTAAGATCTGCGTTCCGCTCTTTTCAATAATATCAATTCTCGAAGCGATACGGTTGTCAGACTCCTGCCTTGCGTATTCTTTTGCCGTTTCCGCAGCCCTGCGGATAATCTCCTGCTGATCCTTCGGAAGGTCCTTCATGAATTTCTCGGATACGATCAGAGAAATCAGATGCGGCAGATGATTTGATTCAAACACATATTTCTGCTGCTCATAAAGTTTATTGGATACGATTACCTCATAGGGATTTTCCTGTGCGTCGATGGTTCCCTGCTGCAATCCGATATAAACCTCGGAAAATGTCATCGGTGTGGGACTTGCCCCAAGCGCCTTCCAGAACTCCAGGTGGTAAGGATTTTCCATTGTGCGGATCTTCTGTCCCCGGAAATCCGAAAATTTCGTAATCTTCTTATTGGTCGTCATCACACGAAATCCCTGATCCGCATATCCCAGAAGCTCATATCCGCCCTTCCGGTAAACCTTTTCGATGCGGTTTAAAAATTCCGGACTGTCCACCGCTTCTCGTACATCCGAAATTTTATCGTAGACACACGGAATGTCAAAGACGGCTATATCTGACATAAACGTCACCTGAGGCGCTGTATTCTGTACCACAAACGGAATGTCTCCATCTCCACAGGATTCCAGAAGCTCCCGGTCTCCGCCAAGAACGCTGTTCGGATAGACCTGTATCTTCATCTTTCCATCGCTCAGTTCAGACACTTCATCCGCAAACTTCTCCGCATAAATCTGCGTAACAGTGTCTTCCGGGCTCGATGTTCCAAGGGGCCAGGCATATCTCTGAGTTGTTTCCGCGCTGCTCTTACCGCATCCTGCAAGAGATACCGTCGCAATCATTGCGCTGATTACGGCTGCTAATCGAATTCCTCTTTTTACAGTCATCTCCCCGTTTCCTCCGTTTTGCATTTTTCTTTTCTTGCCAATATTTCTGTATTCATTCAAATGCCGGACACCTGTCAGCTCAGCAGGCACAAACTGATCTGCGGAATGAAAGTAATCAGGAGTAACGCAACAAGAAACATGATAATCATCGGCACCGCTTTTTTTGCAATATCCATGACCGGAATATCCGTCAGTGAACTTGCCACAAACAGATTTACTCCGATCGGAGGTGTTACAAATCCGATGGCCAGATTTACCACCATCATGACTCCGAAATGTACCGGATTCATACCGACAGCTTTCACAATCGGCAGAAGAATCGGCGTCAGAATCAGAATTGCCGGAGTCGTATCCATCACCATACCGACAATCAGAAGGAACGCGTTGATCACAAGAAGCAATACTACCTTGTTCGTAAAGTTGGAAAGAATCCACGTACTGACAGTCTGCGGAACCTGCATCAGAGTCAACACTCTTGAAAATGCCGTAGATGCGGCAAGGATGAACAGAATAGGTGCATAGGTATGGAGCGCCTCACTCATAATCTTCGGGATATCCTTCCATTTAAGAGTCTTATAGACAAAAAGACTGATAATGAGAGAATAAAAGACAGAAATCACAGCGGCCTCTGTCGGTGAAGCGATGCCCGAATAAATCGCACCGAGAATGATCACCGGACTTAACAGTGCAAAGAATCCCTCTTTGAAGACTCCCCAGAATCCCTTCGCATGCAGTTCATCAACCTTTTTATTGATCTTTTCCTTATCCTCACCCCGGATCCTGCAGTGTGCATAGGCATAGATCATCAGCAGAACCGCAATAAGAATTCCCGGCACGATTCCCGCGAGGAAAAGATCGCTGACCGACTCCCCGGATGCCATGGCAAACATGATAAACGGAATGCTGGGCGGAATAATGACTCCCAATCCGCCCGCCACAGCGACGATTGCGGTTGAAAAGACACGATCATATCCGAGTTCCACCAGAAACGGAATCGTCATCGAACCGACCGCTGCCACGGTCGCCGGTGCCGAACCCGAAATAGCGCCGTAAAAAAGGCAGGTGATAATCACAGCACATGGAATCCCCGCCGTTTTCTTTCCGAGGAAATATGCAAACACATCGAACAGTTTCTTGGAAATCTGTCCATGGGCCATTACGATTCCGGCAAGAACAAACATCGGAACCGCAAGAAGCGGGAACGAATCAATGCCACCGAGCATGGAGCGAATCACATAACTTCCGCTTGCCGTGAAGGAAGGATCAAAGGCTCCCGGAAGAACCGCGACGATTCCCAGGGAAATTGAAATCGGAATAGCGATCACGAGGCAAACTATAAAAATAATGAAAATAGCGAGCACAGACATTTATTTTGCCTCCTTTCCGATTCCGTCTTCCACACTTTCCGTAATCGATTCAGCCAGGTTTCCCTCCTCCGGTTTTTTCTGATCCTTTCCAATCATAATCCGGAAATTGATGACCCATCTTTGAATCAGCCTCACTCCTGTCAGGCAAAAGCACACAAGAGGTGCAGACTGCACCCAGTACATCGGTATGCCGCAGGCCGGTGAAACCTGTCCGCTTTCTATCGTTGACCTGAGGTAAACTGCCGCATATGGAATCAGATACGCAAAGAACAAAAAAGAAATCGTCAGATTCAGTACCTTGAAAAAAGCTTCTCCACGCTTCGGGAAAATTTTAATAAACTGATCGATTTTAATGGAAATGCACTTTCTTGTACAGAGGCTCACACTCAGAAAAGCCGACCAGATAAACAGATACCTCGTAATTTCCTCAGACCACGAAAGAGAAATTCCCAGCACATAGCGGGAAAAGATCTGTATTCCCATAATAATTGTCATTGCAGCCAGTAAAAGGATCATAAGAATCTCTTCAAGATTCTGTTCCAGGTAGAGCAGTATTTTCTTCATTGTTTCCTCCCTGCCGAAAAAGCGCCGCGCATAAGGAAAACGCGGCGCCGCTGGCGTCTGATGAATCTGCAGTTCAGGAATCTGCTGGAGCATTACCGTATCAGTAACTCATCAGATTCAGTCTTCCGCAGCTATTTCAAGCATTCTCCTGTAACGGACATTGACAAAGAGTCCGAGAAGAACACCGATTCCGGTCAGAACAATATTCATCACCATAACACCTGACGATGACATCCGGGATGCTGCTGTCAGAATTGTATAATTGCACAGCGAAGATGCAATCATTACAAGAGCCGTAACTGTTCCCTTGATCTTCGGGAACAGCATGTTACAGACCGAAGTAACGATCTGAAGAAGTCCGCCTGCGCCGGCCCATCCGATGATAAACGCACCGGCAATCATCAGTCCCTGCGTTCTTCCGACCAGTACCGCAATCAGTGTCACAAGACAGATCAGCGGATAAACAAAGATAAAACGCACATCTTTTATTTTCTTTGTCAGAAGGGACGTCACGATGAGCGCCAGAATTGTGCCTGCAGAGTACCAGGTCTGCATAATGGACGGATCCGCCCAGCCTGCATTTTCCTTCGCAAAGTTCTGTGCGCAGTTGAGCCAAAGCTGAAATGTTCCCGTGCAGGTAAATCCGATCAGAATCATGCATATGGATTCTACGGAAAAATGTGTATGTTTCAGGCCTGCAACCAGTCCCTCCTTCTTTCCTTCCGTTTTCGCATCGGAATCCGGCAGCGGGAAAATAAGAATCAGTACGAGAAGAATAATGTAGGCCACACCGCACGTAATAAAAAGAGGGTTATAGGACGTAAGTCCGGATGCTGTCGTCGTCACTGCAATTCCAAGTGCAAACGGAAGAAGCATCTGTGAGATTGCAATAAAAAATTTGATTCCCATTGTGGCAACACCGGGTGCCTTATAAAAGATCTCCGTGACAGCCGGATAAATTCCGGTATCCAGGAAGGAATTGGCAATTCCGCCAATGACAGCACATACATAGGCGATCCAGTACCCTCCATGTGTTCCCGCCTGGAAAGCCAGAGCCAGTCCGATAAGATAAACCGCATAGGAGCCGGATCCGATCGCCGTGGAAATGCGTCGGCCAAGCTTATCGGAAAGAGGTCCCGCAAACGGCAGGGCAACCAGTCTCCCAAGTCCCAGTGCCGCCGAAATTGCCGTAATGGACATCGCAGCCACACCCCATGATGCCGCCAATGACTCTTTAATTGCCACCTGTCCCAAAATAGAGCAGCCAATGCCATGTATAAAATAATTCAGATACATGATCAGGGCACTCGGCAGGTATTTCTTGTTCATGTAATTCTCCTTACCTTTCACTCATATACCTCATACCTACTTCAAACGTGAGTACGCATGAGGTCTTAAAATTGTTTCCATGGCATATTTATGTTATGGAAGAAAAATACGACGTCGCTCAGATGCTCTGATGAATCAGTTCCAGAACGGTATCCAGATCTTTCGCATTCATCTGGCCCGGAGCCGAAACCTTTCCGACAGCGCCGAAGGTTGCCGCGGATCCGAATACTTCTCCGCTAAGCCGGCTGATCAGTCCTGTTCCGGCCATGGACATCGTGATAATCGGACGATCCGCATAGGTATCCGCCATTTCCTCTGTGGCGCTTAAAAGTGTCAGTACATCTTTTTTATTCTGCGGCATCACGGCAATTTTCGGAATGTCCGCTCCGAGATCCTGCATTTTGCAAAGTCTTCTGACCAGCTCGTCCTTATCCGGAGTCTTATCAAAATCATGATTGGAAGCCACAACCTTCACATTGTGTTCATGGGCGCCTTCAATGATTTTCTTTACAATCCCATCTCCGGTGAATGCTTCCACATCGATCAGATCCACAAGGCCGCTGGCTGCGATATTCAGGTTGAGCTTTGCATAATCTTCAGGCTCAATTGCCTTCTCTCCGCCTTCTTTTGCTGTGCGGAAAGTAAAAAGAATCGGTGTATTGCCAAGAGCTTCCCGTAATGCTTTTCCGGTATCCTCAACTTTTGAAAAATCAAAGACATCTTCATACCAGTCCACGCGCCATTCCACCAGGTCAAGTTTCACATTCTGAAAGGATGCCGCCGCAGCCAGTATTTCCTCTTTCGTCTTTCCGACAATCGGAACAATAATTTTCGGAATCCCCTCTCCGATCTTTACACCGCGAACTTCTACTGTCTTCTTATTCATATTCCATTCCTCTGTCTGTAATTATGAACTGCCGATACTCACTCACCGTACTTAATTCCCAGAACTTCCTTCATATGCTCAATCGGCATGTCATGTCCGGTCCAGAGTTTGAATGATGCAGCTCCCTGGAACAGCATCATACCGTCGCCGTTCATCCACTTGCATCCGGCCTCGTCCGCCATCTCCAGGAATTTTGTCTTCTTCGGAGAATAAACCGTATCCGTTACAATCAGATCTTTTCTCAGATAGGAAATATCCGGTAGCCAGGTTTCCCCCTCATGCGGCTTCATTCCAAGACCTGTGGCATTTGCCAGAAGATAGGAATCCGCAATTTCACGGCGAAGAGCATCCTTATCTGCCAGATCATAAAGAGTTGCCTTGCAGTTCGTTTCTTCATTGATCTTTCTGACCGTTTCCTTTGCCTTATCAAAGAATTCATCCTTAATATTGAAGATCGACATTTCCTTCACGCCATCGAGAGCCGCCTGAATCTGAATTGCCGTTCCTGCGCCTCCGCATCCGACAATTGTCATCTTCTTTCCGATCACATCGATATCATAGTCCTTCAGAGCTGTCATATATCCGATTCCATCGGTTGTATATCCCTTCAGATGTCCGTTTGTATTGACAATCGTGTTGACGGCGCCGCTCATTTCAGAAGCCTTATCCAGCTCGTCCAGATACTTTCCGACTCTTGTTTTATTCGGCATGGAAATGTTGGAACCCGCAAATTTCATTGCACGAAATCCGGTAATGGCATCCTTCAGTTCCTTCTCCTGCTCTTCTTCTGTCTTTCCCATTCCGACTTCAAATGCAAGATAAGCATAATCGAGTCCCTCATAGGCAAATGCCTCATTCTGCATTGCCGGAGAATTGGAATGACGAATCGGATATGCAAGAAGGCTGACGAGTAATGTGTGTCCTGTAATTCTTTCTGACATGATAAAAATCCTTTCCCTGTTCAAAATACCTGCAGTAAAACCTGCGTTATGCATTGTTGCTTTTCTTAAGACCACTGTCACTGTGATAGATATCTGACCGCCCGTCATTTCACAGTTTTTATATTTTTTCTGATTTTTATGATATTCTATCGATATTTTGGTATCAATATCATTTTATCGATTTATTGATGCATTGAATGCATCGTTTTATTCGAATCCGTGCTATACTGTATAAGAACAAAAGCAATCTTATGCGTAAGGCTTATTTGGTTTACAGTGCAAAGTTCTATCTGTGCATTTTCAGGAGGTCCGCATTATGACAATTGCCCAGCTCCAGTATTTTCTTGTTGCTGCCAATCTGCAGCACTACAATCAGGCCGCGGAGGCCTTGAATATTTCCGAATCTTCTCTCAGCCGTTCCATTAAAGTTCTTGAAAACGAACTCGGAGTTACCCTCTTCGACCGTGTCGGACGAAATGTGGAACTTACCCACGCAGGCAAGATACTTCAGGCCCATGCGGAACGGATTCTGAGTGAAGTGTCCATAACTTCCCGGAAATTGCACGAACTTGCCACGGACGGAGCTCACATTGATATCGCCTACGTCTCTCCTCTTGCCCGAACCTTTATTCCGAAGACCGTCCGCGCCTTCCTCAAGGAAAAAGAAAACCGCAATGTCGTTTTCAATTTTTACCAGGATATCACCGAGCGGAATATCGAAGGACTAAAGAGCGGAAAATACGATCTGATCTTCGGATCAAAAAAGGAAAACGAAAACGGAATCACCTTCATTCCTATTCTGAACCAGGAAATGGTAGTGATCATGTCGGATAAACACGCACTGGCGGCAAAAAAAGAACTCAGCCCCGAGGTCTTCAATCAGTACCCGGTGCTGAGCTACGATCTCACAAGCGGACTCGGCCGGTATTCCACACAATTTTTCAGATCCCACGATCTACATCCGGATATTATCTGCTCCTCCCCCGATGAAAACGGAATTGCCTCCCTTGTCGCGGAGGGGTTTGGTATTGCGCTTGTCGCGGATGTGGAAACCATACATCGTCCCGGAATCTCGATTCATCATCTGCCGCCGAAATATGCCGAGATGCATACCGTATATATGTGCTACTTAAACGGAAGATATCAGCTTCCGGCAGTCAGGCGGCTTATCAGTTTCATTCACGAACGAAACCCGCTATAATAATGTAAAACATATCTTCCGGACATAAATCCAAAACGATTTTAAGCGCCGCGGAATATGTTTTGCTGGCAAAGAGGGCAGCACTAATCGTTTCACCGCATCAATTTTTGCAAAACTTCTATTAGACACCTTTCATCCGGCGGAGTATGATGACAATCAATAACACGCCCGTTATTTCACAGTCTCACATGTATCGCATAAGGAGAGACTGTCAGTATGAAAACGAAATATTCCCATATCTTTGAGCCATTTACCGTAAAGCGCATGACACTCAAAAACAGGATTGTCATGACTCCCATGGGAACCAACTATGGAGAGCAGGACGGTGAAATGAGTTTCCGCCACATTCAGTATTATGAAACCCGCGCAAAGGGCGGCACCGGTCTTCTGATCGTTGAAAATGCCAGTGTCGATTCTCCTGAAGGTTCCAATGGTACCACCCAGCTTCGCATCGATGAGGACAGTTATATCCCGAGATTATCTTATCTGTGTGAAACCATCCACAAGCAGAATGCATGTATTGCCATCCAGATCAATCACGCAGGTGCCTCGGCGATGTCTTCCCGTATCGGAATGCAGCCCGTCTCCGCTTCCGATGTTCCGTCAAAGGCCGGCGGTGAGATTCCGCGTCCTCTTACAGTCGATGAGATTCACCACATCGTCAAAAAATACGGAGAAGCCGCGAAGCGTGCACAGATTTCCGGTTTCGATGCGGTTGAAGTACATGCGGGACATTCCTACCTTTTAAGCCAGTTTCTGTCCCCGACTACAAATCACAGAACCGATGAATACGGCGGTTCTCCGGAAAACAGAGCCCGTTTCACACGCGAGGTTCTTGAGGAAGTCCGCCGGCAGGTGGGACCGTTCTTCCCGATCTTCGTTCGTATCAGTGCCGATGAATTTGTCGAAGGCGGAAATACCCTCGACGATACCATTGAATATTTGAAGTATTTTGAAAAAGAAGTGGATGTGTTTGATGTCTCCGCCGGTCTCAACGGTTCCATTCAGTATCAGATTGATGCCAATTATCTGCCGGATGGCTGGAGAAGCTATATGGCAAGAAGAGTCAGAGAAGCTTACGGCAAGCCATGTATCACAGTCGGAAATATCCGGGACCCCAAGATTGCAGATGACATCCTTGCGCGCGGCGATGCGGATCTCATCGGTATGGGCCGTGGCCTCATTGCCGATCCCGAATGGGTCAATAAGGTCGAATTCGGACACGAGGAAATGCTTCGCAAGTGCATCTCCTGCAATGTCGGATGCGCAGGTCACAGAATCGGTCTCAATATTCCGATCCGCTGTACCGTAAATCCGGCCATTGTGGAAGGAGATGTTTATAAAAAGAAGCACGTCAATAAAGAGTGCAACGTGGTCGTCATCGGCGGCGGAACTGCCGGTCTGGAAGCCGCCTGCACCGCTGCCGAAGTCGGATGTACTACCTTCCTTATTGAAAAAAGCGATATGCTCGGCGGACTGGCCTCCAGAATTTCCGATATTCCCGACAAGGTACGTATGAAGGACTTTCCGCACTATCTCATAAATCGCGCCAATGCATTAAAGAACCTGTTTATTTTTATGAACACTCCAGCAACGGTCGATCTTGTGAAAGCTCTTCACCCGGATATTATTGTCAACGCAACAGGCTCCAACCCCACGCTTCCGCCGATCAAGGGGCTGCATGAGCTCGTTGACAGGGACGACACAAAGGTTGCCGATGTTCTGAAGATGATTGAACGCAAGGATACCTACCCGAAGGATATGAAGGGACAGAAGGTCGCTATCGTAGGCGGCGGTGCAGTCGGTCTCGATGTCATGGAATTTTTCACGGAGCATGGTGCGGATGTGACAATTATTGAAATGCTTCCGATCATCGGAAATGGTCTTGATCCGGTCACGAAGTGCGATACTTCAGATAAAATGCAGAAATATCATGTCCGTCAGATGACAAATACAGCGCTTCAGGAAGTACAGGAAGATAAGTTCATCGTAAAAAATCCGGAAGGACAGATTGAGGAGATTCCATTTGACTATGGCTTCATCTGCCTCGGAATGCGGGCAAACGATCCGGTTCTGAAGGATCTGGAAGATGCCTATGCCGATACAAATGTGGAAATTTATAATATCGGAGACAGCAGGCGTGCAAGAAGAATTATCGAAGGAACGGAAGAAGGGAGAAATATTCTGGAAGTTCTGAAGAGACATGATTTTCTCGCATAAAGTGAGCATAAGTTGTCATGTATAACAAAAAATATAGCCTCCGGCCCTCAAAATCGTTTTGGATTCGGGTCCGGAGGCTATATTTTTCGCCATACATTCGTATGGATCGCTTACCTATTAAATGTTCGCCTTTATGAGAAGTACTTCTCCTTCACTTCATCTACCGGCATTTCCTGCCCGGTGAAGAGGCGGAATGCGGCAACGCCCTGCCACAGAAGCATTCCTTTGCCTCCGACTGCCAGGCAGCCGTGCTCTTTTGCATCTTTTAAGAGCTGCGTCTCCACGGGATTGTATACGGTATCCGCAACCACAAGGCCTTCATGGAATGCGGCCGGATCCTTCAGTACACTTAATCCTTCCATCTTCGGCTTCATACCAACGATTGTTGCATTGACGAAAAGATCTGCGGACAGTGTCTCTTCTGTCATTTTCTTCGTATCATTTAAATCATATACGTTAACCTTGCATGAAGGAACTTCCTCTTCGATTTTCTTTGCCATCTCCTCTGTTCTTGCAAAGAACGCATCCTTAAGATTAAAGATCGAAATTTCACGAACCCCATCAAGTGCAAGCTGGGCCTGAATGGCCGAAGCAGCTCCGCCGCCTCCGCACACTACGGCTTTCTTTCCTTCCACCTCTACTCCATGATCCTGAAGATTCGCAACAAATCCCTCACCATCCGTCATATGTCCGATCAGCTTTCCGTGATCATTGACGATAGTATTGACCGCTCCTACGATTCTTGCTGCAGGCGAAAGTTCATCACAGTTTTTTGCAGCCGCAAGTTTATCAGGCATCGTCACATTTCCGCCGGGCATATGAAAAAGACGCATCGCATCCAGGGCCCTCGGCACGTCCTCTTCCTTTACGTCAAAAGCAACATAGACATCATCAATCCCAAGTTTTTGAAAACTGTAATTATACATTGCCGGTGATCCCGAATGTCCGACCGGTGAGCCGATCAGTGCCAGAAGTTTTGTATGTCCTGAAATATGTGCGTCCATAATGTACCTCCAAAAACATTTCTGATAGCATATCACTTTAACGCTTTAAAGTAAAGAAAATCGGAAAATTCAATCTCCTGCTTTTGCTGGATCCAGAGCCTCATTGATAGAATCCACAATCTCTTTTGTCGTTTTTCCGTTTCCGTCCACGGTAATGTCCGCAGTCTTCCGATAGGCCGGTTCCCTCTCCTTATAAATGCTTTTTACATGATCGTCCCAGCCCTCGGACTGAATCCACTGATGACGGTGGCTCTTTTTCATATTTTTCAGGATCTGACTTTCATGAAGTTTAATGTAAACAACGGTTCCGAGCTCTTTTAAATACGTTTCGTTCTGGGGCATCATGGCCACACCGCTTCCAAGGACGATCACAGCGTTTTTCGCTGTTTTTACCAATCCGGCAAGGATAAACGTCTCCATTGCACGATAGTATGCCTCACCGAATTTATCGTAAATTTCAGCTGATGTCATTTTCATCTTTTCGGCAACCATCTTGTCCAGATCGACACAATCCATGTTTTTTGTCTTCGCAAGCAGCCTTCCGACAGCCCCCTTTCCGGACCCGATAAAACCTTCTATGATCAGATTCTTCATTGTACCTTGACTTTCCTTTCCATGCGTAACATCTGCAGATCAGTATCACGTTTTCTTTTTCTGCATTTATTATAGCATGAATGTTCTGTCAAAGAAAAGGATTATGCCTCGGCTCCGTACCAGGCAACGCCCTCCGCCTTCCAGCCGGAAGATACCAGATACGCATTTTCCCTCTGACTGGTTGTATAATTATGCGTTCCCGTGGAAGCATTCGGGTTAAACTCACGATACACAGGCACCTTCTTCTCCGCATCAGAATACCAGCCTATGCCTTCGTTTTTCCAGCCCTGCTTCACTAGATAATCTCTTTCCCGCGTCGCCGTCGTATAGAAATGTTCTCCCGTGTTCGGATTAAAAACACGATAGACCGGAGACGAGGATTTCTGCGGCACATACCATGCCACTCCTTCATACTTCCAGCCCTGGCCTGTAAGATAGTTTCTCTCCTTCAGATTCTTTGTATAAAGATGTTCTCCGTTGCTCTTGTTATACAGACGGTAAAGAGGACTGACGACTTCGTC
>CAYYEB010000002.1:23674-38414 GCA_964470725.1 uncultured Lachnospiraceae bacterium
GCGCACTTCTCATGCCTTGACCAGTAGAGGCTGTCGCCGACCTGATTGCTGTTGGAAGTATCCTTCTGATCCGCCTTCAAAGATGCCAGGATGTGTTCCACCGTGTAATCTCCATAGGTAGTTTTGCTGCGCTCAAAGATACGATCCACAGGTGCCTGTCCTCCCAGATGACGAATTTCCGCATACATTGCAACAGATTTCGGATTCTTTGTATAAGTCTTTTCGCACTCCTGCACCATCGGACGCACCACTTCAGTGAACATTTCATCCTGTGCCGCACGGCCCTCACTGGAATTGATCAGCTGAATCAGAACATCTCTCTCATCATCATTCGGATCCCACTGAGTATCCACCCAGTTTGTCTTAAGTCTCGCTTCAATCAGTCCCTTACTGTCAATTTTCCGAAATGATGTCGGATTTTTACTGTAGATTTTCTGAATCAGTTCCTGTGCCTCGTTACCATAATACTGAGGCCATCCAAGTGTACAGGTCACTTCCTTCGCGGAAATGGCATGCGCTCCGGCATATGCCCCATAATCTTTCTGTCCGTATACCTGACCTCCGGATTCCACGCCCCCGATAATATTTCCGAGTACCTGATAATTGGCAGTCGAAAAATCCTCCGCCTGCACTGTCACTGAGGCAGGGCCCAGAATGAGCAGGCCGCAAAAGAAAGCTGTAAGTCCGTAGATTGCCTTTTTTACAGTTTGTTTGATCAAGTTTATCCTCCTTAAAAAAAAACTGCATAAATGTCCATCTCATCAGCAGAACACTTATGCAGTATTATATCAGAAGTTTTACAAAAATGTTACAGTCAATATATCTTACGCTTGAGTCTCCACTAAGTTGACCGAACTCAGATCACCCAGTCCCCGGCATTCATCGTCACATTGGCGTTGGAAATCTGGAAGATCCTGCTGGAGATTGCCTGTGCGCTCACATTTTCATCTCCTCCGGAAATACTTTTCCATGTCTTATAGGCCTCACCGGAAGACAGTTTGTCATCAAAGTTCTGATTCCGATCCAGAACCAGAAGCACCAGCACTCCTGCTTCATGAAGAGCAAAGACAGTATGTGTATAGTCCTCTCCCTCTTCCGGACGGTAAAGATAGGTATGTCTTCCATTTCTGACCAGACGGAACTCTGCTTCTTCTATTGTTTCAAGATCCGTACCGTCTTCTCCCGGGCGGAATTCCACAATGTAGGGAATCTGCCAGTTCAGAGTGCTCCTCATTTTGCGGTTTGCGACAGGATGCTGCTTTTTACCTCCGCTTTCCACATGTGTCACTACACCGCAGGCAGACGTCATATGAGAAATGCGATCGATCAGGATCAGCTCTCCCTGCGTCCTGTGATTTGCAAACTCATCAATAATGACCGGTTCGGTTACGGCGATTTCACAGACGGCAATTTCATTTTTTTTCAGAATTTCCGCGCTTTTCTTCTCTCCGGTATTAATGTCGATTCTGTATTTAATGTCCGTCACAATTCCCGGTATTTTCTTTGTTCCGATTTTCACAAGAAAATTTTTTCCAAGGGTAAGATCTGCATCATCCATCCAGAGAAGTTCTGTCTCAAAAGAATCTGAAATTTTCAGATCGCTGTCTTTCTCAAGCACACAGCCGCGGGATACATCCACCTCCCGATCAAGCTGAATTGTAACCGGCTGTCCTTCGGAAGCTTCATCTTCTTTATGATCCGCAACGAGAATACTCCTTACATGCGCCTTCTCATGACTTGGCAGCGACTGAATCTCATCCCCGACATGAATCGTTCCGTGTTCAATCTGTCCCTGAAATCCGCGAAATTCATGATTGGGACGGCAGACTCTCTGTACGGGAAGATAAAAGCCCTTTTCATTGGCGGTTGCCTCTCCCACATCGACTGTCTCCAGATAAGAAAGAAGCGTCGGACCGTGATACCAGTCAAAATTTGTCGTCGGCTTCGTGATGTTATCCCCTTCCGTAGCGGAAACCGGAATGATCACGACATTTTTCAGATCCAGTTCTTTTTCAAGTTCATGGATCTGTCCGGATATTTCTTTGAATCTTTTCTCATCGTATTTGACAAGATCCATCTTATTGACAGCAAAGACAAAATACCGGATTCCCATTAACGCGCAGATTCTTGCATGGCGCTTTGTCTGCGTCAGAACTCCCTGTGTGGCATCAATCAGAATCACAGCCAGATCCGCAAAAGAGGCGCCGCAGGCCATATTTCTTGTATATTCCTCGTGTCCCGGCGTATCCGCACAGATAAAGCTACGGCGGTCCGTTGTAAAATACCGGTACGCAACATCGATTGTGATTCCCTGCTCCCGCTCAGCAATCAGTCCGTCGAGGAGCAGTGAATAGTCAATCTTTCCGCCGCGGCTTCCGACCTTCGAATCCAGCTTCAGTGCATCTTCCTGATCCGCGTAAATCAGCTTCGCATCATACAGGAGATGTCCGATCAGTGTCGATTTTCCGTCATCCACACTCCCGCAGGTAATAAATTTCAGCAGTCCGTTCATCAGAAATACCCCTCTCTTTTGCGCTTTTCCATGCTTCCTGCACCATCATCCTTGTCAATGACACGGCTGGTCCGTTCTGACTCTGTTGCACTTAACGTTTCCTCAATAATTTTGTCAAGTGTATCAGCGTCCGACTCGATTCCTCCGGTAAGCGGATAACAGCCGAGAGTACGGAATCTGATCTTCTTATACATGATGTCCTCAGGTTTCAGATGAAGGTGATCCACAATCCGGTGATCATCTACCATAATCAGGCTGCCATCATAGTCAATGCAGGGCCTGACCTTTGCAAAATAGAGCGGTACGATTTCAATCTTCTCCCGTCTGATATACTGCCAGATATCCTTTTCTGTCCAGTTCGACAGCGGAAAGACGCGAATACTTTCTCCCTTATTGATTTCGGTGTTATAAAGTTTCCACATCTCAGGTCTCTGATTCTTCGGATCCCAGGCCTGCGCGGCATTGCGAAAAGAAAAAATCCGTTCCTTGGCACGCGATTTCTCCTCATCCCTGCGTCCTCCTCCGAATGCGGCTGTGAATCCATAATGTGTCAGAGCCTGCTTCAATGCCTGTGTCTTCATGATATCCGTATAAGAAGCGCCATAATCAAACGGATTCACACCGGCCTTTACTCCTTCTTCATTGATCCACTCCAACATTTCAATCCCGTACTTCTTTGCCTGCTCATTTCGGAATTCAATCATCTCATGAAATTTCCAGGTCGTATTGACATGAAGAAACGGAAACGGAGGCTTTTCCGGATAAAATGCTTTCAAAGCCAAATGCAGCATGACGGAGCTGTCCTTCCCGATCGAATACAGCATGACCGGCTTTTCACATTCCGCCGCCACCTCGCGGATAATATAGATTGCTTCCGCCTCCAGGGCATCCAGATGGGATAAGTTGCTCATTGCTTTTTCTCCTTTATCAGTACTGATTCGCACTATTGCGATTTACCGAAAGAACTTCCTCCCGGCCATCCGGAAAATAAATATTCCAGTCATACCAGGAGCCCCGTTCCTTTACTGTCATTTTTGCACCATTTCCTCCGATATCGGCTCCCAGATAATAGAAAATGGCATTGACCGGACAGACCTTGACACAGGATGTGCATCCCCAGCAATCCTCCGGTATCCGTATCTGTGCCTTCTTCTGTGAACCCAAAGCGATCAGATTGCCGGGACAGACCTCAGTACACCTTCCGCATCCGATACACAACTTCTCATCGATTCTGATGCTCATATCGTTCTCCCTTCACAAGATCGCGGAAAATAATCCTGATTTTCCCGTTTTCATACCTGGAGTTGACATATCGAAGTCCCGCTTCCGACTGATCCGGATAATCCGCATTTTCCCCGAAAATGTGCCACCTTGTCTCTTTTCTTGCGAAAAGGTGTTCAATCAGGATACGGCAAACGATGAGCCTTTCCCGTACTTCATAGATATGTAAAAGATCAAATGTATTATCCGCATAAAGCTCGGGAATCAGTTTTTCCAGCTGCCCGATTCTTTGACGGGCATATGTCAGCCGTGCCTCATTATACCGGTAATCGGTTCCTATGCCTCCGGCGTATTCGTCCATTACCTTCTGCATGGCCTCTTCCACATCGTGCCAGCCAATGAAATTGTCGTTCTTTTGAAAATGAGATTGATAGGATGCAAAGATTTTTTTCGACACATCATCCGTGTCCTTTGGAATCTGATGCCGAGTGAAATCTGATGCTATGGCAGCTGCTGCGATTTCTCCTTCCGCAAGTGCACCGGTCACATACTTCTGCGGAGCACCTCCCGATACATCACCGGCCGCATACAGTCCCGCAACCGTTGTTCTTCGATCCGTATCGACCCAGAATCCGCTTGCCGTATGACCTCCGACAACATATGGTTCGGTTCCTTCCACTTCCACGTTCTGCTTTGAGGGACCTTTTCCTGCTTCGATCCATTTCAGTGTCTGAGCCGGCGCCATATTCAGGTAAGCCCTGTAGAGATCCTGCTCAGCATCGTATGAAATCCCTTCCGTTCTCAGGAAACAGGGGCCTCGTCCGGCGCGGTTTTCCTCCACAGTTCCGTAGATTCTTTCCGGTGTCGTGATGCCGTATTTTGTTTCATAGACTTCTCCGCGGGAATTGACCTGTTTTGCATGAACTCCCTGCGCAATCGTTCCCGTCGGTGCAATCGTATCCTTGCAGCGGAGGGCCACAAAACGGTTCTCAAATGTTGTCATCTCCGCACCGGCCAGAAATCCCATCGCATAGCCGGCTCCGGTATTAAACGGAGGATACCACATCTTATGCCTTGAAAATCCGGGATTGTTCGGTCGATACAGGCCCGCCGCTCCGCCTGTGGCAATCAGCACCGCAGATGCGGAAATGTCATAAAACAGGTTATCTCTGACAGAAAAGCCGGCCGCACCTGTGACGGTTTTCCGGCCATTTATGGTTTCTGTCTTTAAATCCGTGATATTTACGTGATTGAGTACCGTGACATTTTTTTGGGAGCGAACTCCCTTCGCCAGAATCGGTTTCAGATTTTCTCCGTTGATTTTGACATTGCGCCAGCCGCGGGTCACGTAGTTTCCATTTTCATCTTTCAGGATCACAAGTCCCCGTTTTTCAAGATCTTCCGTCACCTGATTAAAGCGTTCCGCCATGCTCAGAAGAAGATCTTCCCTAACAATTCCTTCTCCGTCTTTTCTGGCGTATTCCACATAGTCCGATGGCGTATGTCCCTTGGAAATATATGCGTTGAGAGCATTCACTCCGGCGGCCAGACAGCCGCTGCGCTCAATATTTGCCTTTTCGGCAACCAGAACTTTGAGGTCTGTGTTTTCACCCAGCCAGATAGCCGCATAGCAGCCCGCCGTACCTCCACCGATAATAAGGACATCGGTACAGATTGACTGCACCTTAAATTTCTGATTTTCCGTCATTCCCCATCGTCCACCTTCCGGACAATAAGGTCATAAGTGCCGTCCTCATTATTGACGAGCTTTAAGATCTGATGTCCCTCTTCCTTAATGCTTCTCGGCACATTCTGAACCGGCTCACCGTCCTTCATATGAACAGAAAGAATCTGTCCGTCATCCAGTTCCTCAAGAGCAACCTTTGCCTTCACAAAAGTGACAGGGCAAACAACATCCGTAATATCCACCGTATCATCAACTTTAATTCCGCCGATTTCCGCCATAATCTCCTCCCACATATTGCTCTGCGCATATATACCATCCGAACAAAATCACCCTCCGGAACGAATCCGAAACGATTCTGTCTTGAATACCGGAGGGTTTGTTCTGCCGGCTGGCAAAGAAGAACTTTTTTCAGTATCTGTTATCACTTTACTGAAGATCCTCTCTTAATTTCCAGTCTGTCAGTTCCAGAGGCTTTTCCGCCTGTTTCTTCGCTTCTTCTTCACTTGTCGCAAACGTATCACGAATCAGCTGATTAAATTTTTCTTCGCCTTCCCGCTCAATACAGAACTGCAGACGATCTCCCGGCTGCGCATGGTCGTGGAAAAACTCAATCGTCGTGTCGCAAAGCTGAATCAGTTTGTCATGGCTTTCAAAGAACGGCACAATCTGATTTCCCTTGTGAATGTGATTACCGAAAAGGCCTCCCCAGGACATGATGTATCCCGGATGTTCCTCATACGCATCCACCGGACAGGCCTTAGCACAGCGCCCGCAATACGTACATTTTTCCCAGTCAATTGTGATTTTTCCGTCTTTCAATTGAATAGCGTTCGCTCGACAGGCCTTGACGCACACGCCGCAGTTGATACACTTATCTTCCTGCCATGCCACACGCATTGCACCCTTGATCCCGATGTCATTTTCCTCTGTCTTTAAACAGTTGTTCTGACAGCCGGTGATTCCAAACTTGAATTTTCCAGGAAGCTCCTTGGCAAAATATCTCGCATCTATCTCCTGCGCCAGTCCATAGGTATCAATGCAGGCGGACGGACAGGTTGCATTTCCCTGACATGCCGTCGTCGTTCTGACTCTCGGACCGCAGACGGAAGGCTGCACATCATATTTTGCGAGATCTTTCTTAATGGCATCGATATCCTCAAGCTTCATCCACGGAATCTCAAGTGACTGGCGGGCGGTCAGATGTACATATCCATGTCCGTATTTCTTCGCCACATAGGAAATTCCCTCCATCTGTTTATCCGTCAGATGGCCGCCGACCACATGGACTCTAAGCGCAAAACAATTTTTCTGCTTCTGCCGCATCCAGCCGCCTTTTTTCAGTACTGCATAATCCACCGCCATAATAAAGCGCCTCCGTTTCGTTTCCGTAAAAGATGTACCTGAGGAATCTTGTAAAATATCCCTTTGTCAATCCAGAATCACAAGATCTTCTTTTGTTGAAATGCCGTTTTCCACATGAAAAGAATTCAAAACCGGATGGGAATCATCCATAAGAGACAGAATCAGATAACTCGCATTCCTGTCAAATGCAAGACGGATATCCTCCTGTGAAGACCGGCTCGGCGTTTCCGGATGAGAGTGCCAGTTTCCCAGCGGCCTTATTCCGTTTGTCCGCATATCCTGCACAGCCTTCAGCTGTTCCTTCGGATCCAATGAAAAGTGTTCATTTGTATGATCGATATTGGTCAGGAAATAAACCTTACGGATTTCCCGAATGCCGTCCACATCCAGTCCTCCGATCAATCCGCATGCCTCTTCCGGCCGCTTTGATCTTGCATAGGATATGATTGCGTCATAATCAGCCCTTTTCAGTGTCACTTTCATGTCTCTTGCTCCCGTTTCTTCTTTACTCCTGCCCAGGTTTCCATTCGCAGGCCGGCTGTTCATAGTCGATCAGCTTCGTAATTGTCGGATGGTCTGAGCAAACTGCGCATCCGTCGCCTCTTGGCGGAAGTTTTATCGTATGAAACTGCATCTTCAGTGCGTCAAATGTCAGAAGCTTTCCGACAAGCAGCTCACCGACCCCGGTCAGATATTTCACCGCTTCAAGTGCCTGCAGAGATCCGATCACACCGGCCATTGCGCCGATGACCCCGGCCTGCTTACATGTCGGAATCGCATCCTTCGGAGGCATTTCCTTAAATACACACCGGTAGCAGGGTCCCTGATGCGGTATCACCGTCATAAGCTGTCCCTTGAAACGGATAATCCCAGCATGTGAAAACGGCTTATCCGCCATCACGCAGGCATCATTGATCAAAAACTTGGCCGGAAAATTGTCCGTTCCGTCAAGAATAAAATCGTAGTCTTTGATGATATCCAGAATGTTGGCACTCGTCAGAAACTCCTGATACGTAACCACTTCCACGTCCGGATTAATCGCTTGCATTGTCTCCTTCGCTGATTCGACCTTTGGCTTTCCGATGTCATTTGTTGTATGAATAATCTGCCGCTGCAGATTGGACAGGTCCACGACGTCTGCATCTGCAATGCCGATCTTTCCCACACCTGCCGCTGCAAGATACATGGCTGCCGGTGCTCCCAGTCCGCCTGCTCCGATGATCAGTACGCTTCCGTTCATCAGTTTCTTCTGGCCCTTGACCCCGATTTCCTTCAAGATAATATGTCTGGAATATCTCTCCAGTTGTTCATTTGTAAATGCCATCTCAGCATCCGCCTCCCATAAAGTACAGGAATTCCACTACGTCACCGTCCTTGAGTTTCTGTGTATCAAAATCGCTTCTTTGTGCAAATTCCTCATTGACGGACACACTGACATACTCCGGCATTTCCACCTTTTCCTGTTCCAGTAATTCCGATATCGTGATTCCGTCCTTCACTTCCTTTGCTTCTCCCGAAACGGTGATCTTCATATGCGTTTCCTCCTCATCAGATGTCATTTTCCTATATTTGTATGGACTGTGTGAGTAACCATGCAAAATATTCAGTTCAATTTCTCTGCTCATGGCAGTTCAGGTTTTTCATATCATAGCATATTTGTAGGAATTGCAGTAATATAAATATGTAATGTCTGGATATTGATTTAATTTATAGTCAAGGGTTAATCCGGATGGATTGGCAAAACTTTCTTGGCATACCCGCTTAACTTTTTTAAATAAATACTTCCCAGCTTCGACAGGTTGACTCCCTTGTGATGAAGATAACCGATTGTCATCTTCTCCGATTCCTTCAGAGGAATGGCAACATAATCCGTTCCGTTTAAGTCTTCACATATAATTCCTGAACAGAGTGTATACCCGTCCAGTCCGACCATCAGATTCAGCATTGTGGCCCGGTCATCTCCGCGAATAATCTTTTTATACTCATACGTGCTTTTCATCTCTTCCGCAAGATAAAACGTACTGTGAGGTCCCTGTTCAAATGCCAGACACGGATATGGTGCAAGATCCTCCATGGAAATTTCTTTTTTTCCGGCAAGGGGATGCTCTTTCCACAGATACACATAGGTATCACAGTCAAATAGCGGTTCGAACTGCACCTGTGATTCTTTTAACAGTTTCAAAAGAAAGGTCCGATTGAAGTCGGAAATATATAAAACTCCGATTTCACTTTTCAGATTTTTGACGTTTTCAATAACTTCCTGGGTCGTTGTTTCATGAATTGCAAATTCATATTCTTCCATTCCCACTTCACGGACCATCTGCACAAAGGCCCGGACGCAAAAGCTATAATGCTGACAGGACACGGAAAATTTCTTTTTGGAACTTTTCTTCAGATATTTATTTTCGAGAAGACCGTACTGATCAAGTACCTGACGTGCATATCCGATAAATTCCTCCCCTTCAGGAGTCAGTCGGATTCCGCGATTTGTACGAAGGAAAATGGGAAGACCGATCTCTGTTTCGGCCTCTTTGACTGTTGCCGATAAATTCGGCTGGGAAATATAGAGTTGCTTTGCCGCTTCATTCATGGAGCCGGCATCCGCGATTGTTACAAGCTGTCTCAAATGCTGCAGTGTCATAGGCCTACGCTCCCATAAAATATACTAATCATATGTATTTGATAGGATTTTAGACACTATAGCCTTTTTTTTCGGAATTGTCAATCAAATTCGCCATTTCTTTCGATTCTTTGTAAGCGCTATAGCGGAAATCACAATGAGAACTCCTCCTGCTGCGACGCCGGTGGCCATACCGGACTGGCCGGTGAGAGGAAGATTCACTTTTTTGGTATCTCCGACGGTGATCTTTACCAAACCGTTTTCAGCATCTGCTGCTTCATTTCCTTCTGTTTTTGCCTTAAGAACATTGTCTTTTGTATTGCCATCCGTCACTCCGGCAATGACGGAATCCGGTTCGTTTGTTCTCAGCACATTTTCAAGCTTTTTCAGCCCTACTCCTTCATATGTCGGTTTGATCTCAAATGTGAATGAATCCGTCAGACTTCTGTATCCGGTTGGAGCTGTTTTTTCCACTACCGTATAAGTTCCTGCGTCAAGACCTTTTACGTCGATATTTCCATTGTCATCCGTAGTGAATTCGTGGGCGGAATCTCCCAGAGAGCCATCTCCCTGCACATACTTTGCACTTTTTTCTTTCTCAACACCTTCATCCGGGTCTGTCGCCTGAATCGTAAATATCGCGCCGGCAAGACTCTCTTCCGTGGTCCTGTCAATCTTATGAAGGAGCAGCCGATACGTATAATCCTTCGCTTTCTTTGGTGTAGACACCCCTACCCCATCTGAAAATGGGTTATTGCTGTATGTGAGCGTTACACTGTTCTCATTGCCGTTTCCTCCATAAACAACTTTATCGGCTTTCGATGTATCAAATTTCGCCTGATAATCCACAATAATTTTTACATTGGCATCGATCACCGGAGCTTCCGTCCCGTCTTTTGTCTGAACGGATTTCAGATCAGCAAAGTCAATGGTCAGCTTATTTGTTCCTGCATCGTAAGTGACCGTATATCCGCTTGCATCCCGGTTCTCCGTATTCGAAGCATCTTTTGTGACCTTCTTCAGTTCTGCTCTTCCTGTTTCCCTATTCTGCTCATTCAGATGTACTGCATATACCTTTAAGTTCTCTGTATCAGGTGTCATTGCAGCCGGAAGAATATCGATAAATTTATATTTGTAAGCTTCAAAAGTTCCGATATTATCCGCCACCGTTCCGGTCAGTTTATACTCAATATTTTGTCCCATCTGTGAATCCGCCGGTGCTGTACCCAGCGAGGCATCCTTGGCATCATTTTTTACTTTTTTATCCACCGTCGGAATGGATGTCTTTTCCGTGACAGTCACATCAGAGTCGCCGATCACCGCAAAAATCGGAGCCGTGCCTGTTTTGTCCGTCGCATTTGACGTACTGTCCGAATCTGTCACAAAGAGCCAATAACCTTCTGACAACGGGTCTGACTTTTCATTTTCCGTTATATCGGTTACATCTGTTGTCGCACTCTCTTTTACCGCCTTCGCAAGGCTATATGCAAATGAACTGCTCAAAACCCTTGTTCCGGTTCCATCGGCAATGCTTTGAGAAGTATCCGCTGTTTTATTCATACCGAATTTCTTCCTGATATACTCCGCCGCATCCTGAGCAGTCGTTCCCGTGTACATAGATTTTCCATTGTCATCGACACCTGCATCGCTCTTAATCACGTTTGTCACAGCCGTCTGAATCGCCGCATTTGCCCAACTGATATTTGATTCCACTTTTCCGCTGGTGTCATTTCCATCATCCTTCACATTGGCATGAAAGATCAGATAACCATGATAAGTGACACCTGTATTTTTATTCTGATCAGCATTTCCCGTTCCGGCCTGAATTGTAATGCAGCCTTTCCCATATGATGTCTCAGCAAAAGCCGGAATTGCCGGAATCATTGCCATTGTTCCGCTCATCGCAAGAGCGCCTGCCATCAAAATTGCCTCTACTTTTCTGTTCTTCATATTTTCTTATCTTTCCTTTCTTTTTCATATGCAACTGATTCAGTTGTTTTCTAACATAACGCAGCCACATTATAATGTGAGTCGAAAAAATATACCCTCCGGACGCGACGTTTCTCACTTCTTCGGCTTTTCGGAGGTCCCGCATCACAGCGAATCCAGCTCAATTGAATTCGTCTTCGGACTGCATCCTGTTCTTCTTTCCGCATCTTCTTCTCCTTCCGATAAATCCCGGCACAGCAATCAGACATGCCAGAATAAGCGCACCCTCCAGTGGTACCAGCCGTCGGTTTCCTGCGATCTCCCTCACAGGCGGCCGTTTCTTCTCCGCCCTCGGGGAATACCTGCATCGTTTTGCATGTATCAGAAGTCTGTGATCATTGATTCCATAGGGTGTACATGTAATCAGCGTGCACAGATCCCTGCCATTTTGAATCCTGATTTTTTCAAAGACTTCCTCAGGCAGTACAGTCTCTTGGTCATAGACTTCATAGGCAAGCTTCTTTCCCAGCACATCAATCAGAAAGCAATCCCCATTTTCAAGTTCTCTAATATCATCAAAGGCCCGCATGCCTCGCATCCCTGAATGAGCAGTTAAAACAGCATGTGTACTCTTTCCTCCGACAGGCAGCGACGATCCTTTCAGATGTCCGACACCGTTTGCCAGTACTTCTGTATCCGTTCCGTGATAAATCTGCATTGTAAGATCGATTTTGGGGATAAGCAGGGTCGCAAAGGGCTGATCTCTTCCCATCACGGAAAGCTGGTCCTCATAGGACCACAGATGTTCCGACGGGACATGCGTCACAAGATACCTGTTATACGCAGCGGCCTGTTTCAGATACTTCTTTTTCGCATCCGATTTCATCACGGAAACCTCACGGTCAATATGCGTTTTTTGTGTCTCGTGGAGAATTGAAAAATAAAGATCAGATGCAGGATAATAGGCGAGGATACAGATGCCGATCAAAAGACCGATCAGCGGCACCAGATACATTTTTTGTCTTTTACGGATTGGTTTCATGAAAATAACTTACTCTTGAAATGTAAAATACGTTTTTTAGAATATATTTGATATTTATTCTGATTTATTTGTTTAACATGGTAAATTATAAAAAAAGAAGGAGTTTTCATCTACCGAAAACTCCAACAAAAGAAAAGAAATAAATTGTGAAATGTCACCGCAGCAATGAGAAAATTCTCCAAAACGCGGTGTAAATCAAAGAATTGTGTAAAAAAAGCTTTTTACTCGTTCACCAGCTTCTTCATCGTATCAAACTGGCTGCGAAGGCTCTTATAAAAAGCACTTCCTCTTGCCGCTCCCATACGTCTGCGGAAAAACTGATAAAACTGCCCCTTATTGCTGCACTTGCGAAGTCCGTCCTCCACAAGATTGACTGTCTCCGGATCCGTTGCTACATTGCAGTCATGATTGAGGATGTCCATGAGGGTCTCCCTATAGGATGTCTGTTGTCCGGACTGGGTCTCATGCTCTCTTCCTGCCGGAGTTTCATTTTCTCCGGAGGTCGTCTTTTCCTTCTTTTTCTCAGAAACACCGGGAGCAATAAAGGTAAACACTTCCGCCTCTTCAGAATCCTGCTGCGCCTCTTCTTCCGGTTTCTCCAGCGTAGGCTCTTCCGTTGCCTGTGCCTCGGACACTTCTTCAGGTTCTTTTTCTACCTGTTCTTCTGATATGTCAGCTTCTTTTTCCGTCTGCTCGTCAAGAATCTCTTCGTCTTCCTTTTCCTCCTCTTTTGCCGCGCGGTAAGCTGCGATCTTATTTGCACGGATACCGAAATGAACTGCATTTTTAATAGCAGGAGCACGACGGACATTCATAAGCCCCATCCGCTTTCCCATTTTGATTGCGGCATCATACCCGGTGTCCTTGCTGACAATCCAATACTGTACATCCTTTTCCAGGTGATAGAACAGATAACTGATCAGCTGGAAATCAAGTGCGTTCGGTGTCCCGTTATTTGCCTTTATAAAATCAACTTTCGCAGGACTTTCCTGCATTTTCCGCACAAGATCTATCTTCAGATTATCCGCCTTATCACTGTAGAAAATATAGATGGAGTCCTCCTCCGTCAGCTGATCTACGCCCTCGAGGCCTGCACTTTGCACATTTTCAAGATCTATTAAATATACTCTTCGCATTCACACGTATTCCTTTCAAGTTAAAAACTGACTTTACGATACTCTTTCGGAAACAGCATTGTCAAGTTTTTCACTTTTCTTCAAATACGAGCCGATGCCGGCAGGTAATTCTTCAGTCTTACACGAATTTGGCGGCCGATGACAATCGCCAAAGCTATCTTGATCAGATCAAATGCGATAAAGGGGGCAACTCCGGCCAAAAAGGCTGCCTTTGCGGTCAGGTGTCCCAGAATTGCAAGCCATACCGTTCCGAATACATAACACACTGCAAGTCCCAGCACCATTCCCAGAGCCTGCACCCAGATCTTCTTTTCAAAGTGATCCACAAACCAGCCCGAGATTGCCGTCAGAAAGATAAAACCGACAAGATAGCCACCGGTTGGTCCGAATACTTTTGCAGGACCTCCGCTGTACCCGGAAAGTACCGGTACCCCCAGAAAGCCGATCAGAAGGTATATCACATAAGACAGCGTTCCCAGTTTCATTCCAAGAATATATGCAGAAAGAAAACAGGTAAAGACAGTCAGAGATACCGGTATCACTCCTATCGGTATTGAAATTGGTCCCAGGATGCACATGACAGCGGTCATGACGGCCACCATTGTAATTGTTTTTGCTTTCATTTCCCCTCCCATATGTTTTGATTCGAAGACACCTCATAGGTGGGTGTCAAAGACGATTTCCGTTTTTCTTTTTTCCTTCCGAATCGGAAACGATCTGATCCGTTATGCCGTATGTCCTTCCTTAAAACGATACTCATAGTCCGAACGTTCCTCATCAGGAAGCATCCAGTCCGGTGTCGTATCTCTTCCAAGTTCATTCAGCATTGCCAGATCCGATGCAATCGTGGATCCGGACGTTGTCAGCATATTTCCCGTAATAGAGGCACTTGCGCCAGAAACAAAGGTCTCTTTCCCATTTTCCTTCATGAGCGCACGGCCTCCGGCAAGACGGATATTTGCTTCCGGATTGATATAACGGAAAATAGCAATCGTCCGAAGAATTTCATCCTCCGAAAGACGCGGAAGCTTCTCAAGCGGAGTTCCCGGGATCGGCATGAGACTGTTCACCGGAATGGAAAGTATTCCCAGTTCCGACAGCGTCACTGCCATGTCAATACGATCGTCCCAGTTCTCACCCATTCCGATAATACCCCCGGAACATACACACAGACCTTCCGCCTGTTCCGGGGGTATTATCGGAATGGGTGAGAACTGGGACGATCGTATTG
>CAYYEB010000003.1:0-34572 GCA_964470725.1 uncultured Lachnospiraceae bacterium
CTCGACCTCACTTCCGAAGCCGTAAAGAACGCAATGCTAAAAATCGATAAGGAATGTGACGTAAATTGCTCTGTCACAGGAAAACAGGAAATCACCGTCATCGGCCATTCCGCACATGCCTCCACTCCGGAGACCGGAAAAAATGCCGGACTCGCCGCCGTCATGCTTCTTAATGAGCTTCCTCTTCATGATTCCGAAGAACTGCGTCTTGTAAAGAAAATTCCGCAGCTCTTCCCATACGGTGTCACCGACGGATCCGGCATCGGCATTAAAATGGAGGATCAGGAATCCCACGATCTGACCTGCACCCTCGATATGTATCACATCGACCCGAAACACATGGAATTTGAGTTTGACGCAAGAACTCCTCTCATGGCCACAAAAGAAAACTGCGAAACTGTCGCGAAGAAGGCTGTGGAAGATGCCGGATTTGACTGGTCCACACCGGGAATGATCCCGCCTCACGCAGTGCCGGGCGACAGCAAGTTCGTCAAGACACTTCTCAAATCCTATGAAGATGTCACAGGGCTCAAGGGCGAATGCGTTGCCATCGGCGGCGGCACCTATGTACATGACCTCAAGAATGGCGTCGCATTCGGAGCCGTCCTTCCGGGAGTGGATACACACATGCATGGCGCAGACGAGTTCTTTGATATTGACAACATTCTGATTGCAACCAAGGTATTTGCCGAAGCAATTCAGAATCTTTGCGGTTGATTTTCATTGTCAAGACCCAAAATACACAAGAATTATGTTGTCAGATAAATTGATTTCAGTTAATCATATTTTCAGACGAGATCTATAATAAATCATGCAGGCGGAAGAAAAACCTGTGTAAAAGTAGATTGCACCGTTGCACCCTGGCCGAACCGCATCCCTGATTGCATTCATCTTTCGCGGGGTGACTGCCAGAGATGCAGACGATGTTTCCTTCCGGCGCCCCAGGCAAGGACGTACATTTTTCAAAGTCGGGAAAACCCGCAGAAAGAGGTATGATATGGAAACATTAAAGGCAACGAAAAGAGACATGTCCAAAAAGGCCAAAAGACTCAGAAGAGAAGGTTATCTGACCGGATCTATTTGCGGCAAGGAACTGGATCATTCCGTAAGTCTTCAGATCACACAGAATGACTTTATGAAATTCATGAGAGATCATGATACAGGCAGCCGTGCCAAGGTTGAAGTCGATGGCAAAGTTTATGATACCGTCGTCAAGGAAATTGATTACAGCGCAATGACGAGCCAGTACATCGACGTTTCCTTCCAGCAGCTTGTACAGGGCGAAAAGATCAATTCAAAGGCTGAAATCGTATATAAGAATGTCGAAATGGCACAGGGATATCCGACAACCGGTATTCGTGAAATCGAATATCGCGCTTATCCGAAGGATCTGTTTGATCATGTGGAAATCAACGTCGGAGAATATCCGATCGGCACAAATCTGACCGTTGCGGATCTTCCAGAAGCTAAGAATCCGGATATCGAAATCCTGACTGCACCGGGCGAAAGTGTTCTGCATATAGCAGCGCATGCCAAGGGACAGGAAGCAGATGCTGACGCAGATGACGATACCGCTGAAGCATAAATGAAAGCAGGACAGGATGTCCATATTCAGATCAATCGGCCAAAGGAGCCCGAAGATCGTGAGAACTTGGTGATTGCCCAGCGCCATCGGCGCGTCGGCAGAACCTAGTTCGAACAGCTAAGGGGGACGACGCCTGATCTGAATATGGACATTCTGTCCTGCCCCCCCCCCTTGAATCTTTTTTAATACACCCGATAATCCAGCAAATCCTTCGTCACTTCTTTCACCGGATACTCCACTCCGTTCACCGTCACAGTCGAAACAGTTTCATCTCTTGCAAAAATCTGCTCATCCACATACTGTGTCTTCTCCACTTCTTTTCCTTTTTGAAGTTCCTGAATAATCGTTCCGATTCTCGGCCCCTGGAACGGATTGCATTCCGCAATTGCCGCGATCTTACCGTTCATCACATTCTCAAGTCCCTGCTTTGTCGCGTCAAAGGAGAGGATCATAATCTCTCCGTTTTGAATATCCGTCCCGCAGGTCTTCCCTGCCTTTTCGATGGCCTCAATAGCCCCCATTGCCTCATCGTCGTTGTCACAATAGACTACATTCAGGTCCGGATGTTCTTCCAGAAGCTCTGTCATACTTTCGCGTCCCTTGGCTCTTGTAAAATCTCCCTTCATCTGCGCAAGCAGCGTCCAGTGATTTTCTCCGACCGCCTCCATCAGAGCCTGCTCTCTTCCGATCTGAGGCGTTGACCCTATCGTTCCCTGAATATTGACGATCTTAATATCCTCCGCCGGAATATTCTTTTTTTCCGCAAATTGGCGAAGCCAATCACATATTTTTCGTCCTTCCAGTACAGTATCGGATCCGACCCAGGCAGCGTACAGGCTTTTATCCTTGACGGCAATTTTCCGATCCGCTATAATCACCGGAATTTTGGCCTCTTTGGCCTCTTCAAGGACCGTATCCCATCCGGTCTCCACAATCGGTTCGAGAACAATATAGTCCACATCCTGTTGAATAAAATTACGAATCGCCATAATCTGATTGTCAGGACTGCTCTGTGCATCCTCAAAAAGCAGATGATATCCGTCCGCCGATGAAAATGTATCCTGAATTGATTTGGAATTGGCCCGTCTCCAATAAGACTCCTCGCCCACCTGCGTAAATCCGATCGTCAGTGCATAATGATCTGCCTCGGACTGACTGACCGTTTCCTTATACTCCTCTTCCTTATCCGATTTTCCTGCCCCTGCACATGCAGAAAGAAGAAGCGTAACGGCCAGTGTAACTACGGACATGCATGCCCCGAATTTACCTTTCATTCCTATCTTCCCCTCCCGGATGATTCAATGCCGGTATCCGAACCGTAATTTTTGTTCCCACTCCATAACGGCTTTCCGCACTAATCCCGTACTCTTCACCGTAATTCAGCTGAATTCTCTGTTCCACATTTGCCACACCAAATCCGTGGGGTGTATTTTCAACGATTTCCCCGTGAATTACCTTGCGGAAATGATCCAGTTCCTCCTCCGTCATTCCGATTCCGTCATCGGCGACACGAAATATAAGACATCCGTCTTTCAAACTTCCCGTCACGGAAATATGCCCCATTCCGCGTTTATTTTTGATTCCGTGATAAAGTGCATTTTCCACAATCGGCTGTAATGTCAGTTTCATCACGTAATATTTCTTCATTTCTTCCGGAATCAATATCTCATAGTTCAGAATATCCTGATACCGGAACTGCTGAATCTCCAGATAGCTTCGGATATGGCTCTCTTCTTCCGCCACTGTAATCCAGTCACGCCCCTTGCTGAGTGTCGTTCGGAAAAAGTTCGAAAGCGACGACAGCATACTGACCGCCTGTTCATTATCTCCGGCCTCCGTCAGCCACATGATCGCATCGAGCGTATTATAGAGAAAGTGAGGATTGATCTGCGCCTGAAGAAGTTTCAGCTCCATGTCCTTCGCATTTTTCTGCTCCGTCCGGATCCGCTCGATCAATCCGGAGATCTCCGTCACCATACTGTTCAAGCTGTTCGCGAGTATTTCCAGCTCATCTCCGCTCTTGACACTGACTCTGACAGAAAAATCTCCTCCGGCAAATTTTTCCGTCATTTCATTCATCATCCGGATCGGTTCCGTAATTTTTCGTGAAAGCCGTACCGAAATCAACAAGATAACTGTCACGATTGCCGCCAGTACACCGATCAGAAGAAGAATTGTCTGCTGCACTTCATGTGAAATTCTGACACGGTTTTCCTCCATTTTCGATGCTTCCAGATAGATATAATCCTCAATATCACTCTGAATGAGACCGGTCAGGACGTTGATATTTTCATGCAGCATGTTCATGCTTTCATCGTAATTGTCTTCCTGTTCCACATTGGCGATGATGTCATCCACACGATCCTCAAGATTATTGAGCATTTTCAGCACCGCGTCGATATCGTTGAGAATATCCGGATCATCTGTCTGACTTCTCAGTTCCCGAAACTTTTTTCTCATCCGTTCGATAAGTACATACGGATTTTTACTGCTGTTTGTTCCCTTGATGCTGTCCCAGTCGTACGATTCCACAATCAGATAATACATATCCGTATTCATATCCGTCTGAAAGCTGACATTGTACTCGTTCACAGTTGTGATATTCTGCACGCTTCGATCATACTGCCGGTACAGGTGATTGATGGAATAAATCGAATAAATTGTCACAACAACAACCGGAATTAATGAAAACCAGCACAGCGCGCGTATCTTGTTCAGTATGGAATTTTGAACTTTCTTCCGTTCTTTTTTTGAATTTTCCTTACTTTTCCCTTGCGCCATTGCGGTATTCCTTTGGTGTCATTCCCTGTGTCTTCTTGAAAATATAATAGAAATAATGCGGGTCACTGTAGCCGATGGAAGTGCCGATATCAGAGCTGTTTTCATTGGTCGTCTCCAGCAGATAGCGGGCATGCTCCATCCTTGTCTCCGTCAGAAACTCTACAAATGTTTTGCCTGTCTCCTGACTGAAAATGCGGCTGAAATGATTCGGGCTCACCCCGACTTCACTGGCGACGCTGGACAGGGAAATCTCATTTTTCATGTAATTTTTTTCAATATATGCCTCTGCCTCACGGATCATGGAACTGTAGCGGCTCTCTGATCTTGCGTCTCTCATATCGATCGCGTGTCCCAGAAGATCTGACAGAAACTTCTGCATATCTTCTATGGATCTGCTCTTCTCCGTTCCCTCCAGCTTTCCGCACCTCTCATTGATCTCATCCGCTGTATAGCCGATCAGCTTTAAATAAGAAACCGTGGAAATGTAGATATCCATCAGAACATACTCCCGCAGCAGACTGCTTTTCAGGTTATTCTCGCCCTTACTTTCCAGAATCTCCTTCAGGAAATCACCCACATCCTCTTTCAGACCGTTTTTCAAAAACCGGAAGATACTTTCCCGATCCAGCATCGTCACATCAAATGCGCTGATATCCCCTTCCCCGGATCCCGTCTTTTTGGTCTCAAAATCTTCCGGATTGTCAAAATAAAAGACATGTCTTTCAGGAGATACGAAACGCTTCGCAAAAAGGCGCATGGCACTGTGATAAGAATGATGAATTTCACTTAAACGATCCACCGGCTCTCCTGAAGCTACATAGAGTGCTATATCTTCATGAGGTTTGACAACCTGCTGAATCTGTTCAACCTCACGATGCTCATCCGCCAGCATTTCCTCCCGCGACTGCCCCTTAAATAAAAGGCACAATACGCTTCCTACCTGTTCGTAAACTTCTATTTCGGGTTCATCCTCCTCCATTTCCACGATTCTTTCTTCCAGTTCGGAAATCTCCCGGTTATCAGTTTCCGTTCCATCAGCCGCCTGTCGGAGAGATGAATTTCTCGGCATCATCTGTACAAGTACAACCCCATACCAGGGAAATGCAAGATTCATTTTCAAAGCGGCCCCCTTCTCGTAGGCCTCCGCCATGGAAATGCGTCCGTCAAGGATCTGTCTCATAAATTTGGAGCGTTCCAGCTTCAATCGCTCCTGATGTTCATTTTCATAGATTTTCCGATAATCCTGCTGATTCTGTTCCTTCCGAATCGAAGCCGCCACATGTTTCAGCGCATCGAGGAGTTTTTGTCCGCTGACCGGCTTCAGAAGATATTCTGTCACACCGATGGAAATCGCTTCCTTGGCATATTCAAAGTCATCATACCCGCTCAGGATCAGAATTTTAATATTCGGAAGATTCTTCCTCACCATTCTGGAAAGTTCCAGTCCGTCCATAAAAGGCATGCGGATATCCGTAATCAGAATGTCCGGCTCACTCTGCAGAATCATCGGATACGCACGTTCACCGTCCCCTGCTTCTCCGACAAGTTCAAATCCCTCCTCATTCCAGTTGATGGTTTTTTTAATTGCATTACGAATAATAAATTCATCCTCTACCAGAAATACCTTGAGCATTCTTTCCTCCGAAACGGGATGCGTCCCGCAAATTTAACAACAATTATAACAAATGACAGAACATTTTTATATACCATGTGCACAATAAGTCTGCATACAGCAACAGGGGCCGCAGTAACTGCGGCCCCTGTCAAAGGAGTATATATTATGAAAAATAGTGTTTTGCAAAAAGTTTGACTGTCAGGTCTCCCGTCTATTCTTGATGTAAGCGAAGATTGCCTGCAGAAGAATGAATACGCACAGGAGAGCTGCTGTCATGATATTTGCCCAGCTGGAGAGCAGCTTGCCGTTTGTCATGACAAGGGAATTGATTGTACCTGTGATCAGCACACCGAAGAGCGTACCGATGACATTTCCGACACCACCTGTCAGAAGTGTACCGCCGATGACGGCTGCCGCGATGGCGTTCATTTCAAATCCCTTTGCCTGCTGCGGAGAACCTGTCATTGTATTCAAACAATACAGGATACCACCGAAGGAGCAGAGTACTGAGGAAAGAATGTAAGCGTAAAGCTTTGTTCTCTTGACATTCAATCCCATCATTGCTGCACTGGATTCGTTGCCGCCGACCGCGTAAAGGACACGACCGAATTTTGTGTATTTCAAAACGAAGAATATAATCACAACTACCAGCAGTGCCAGAATCACAGACGGACGAATGAACGGAGCGATCATACTCTTTTTGCCCTGATATCCAAGGAATGCAGGAAGCATGATCTTCGCATTGGCCCAACCATAGAACATCGGGCTGCTCTGCTGCGTAATCGGAACCTGCTCTGAATTAATCACGGCTGTCATGCCTCGTCCAAAGAACATGCCCGCCATCGTAACGATGAACGGCTGGATTTCCACATAGCTGACGAGAAATCCCTGTACGATTCCCCATACCACGCCGATCGCCATAACCAAGATCACAAGCGGAATCGCACCAATGTGCTTATTGGCCATTCCATCTGCCAGGATCATACAGTCCATAGCGATCAGAGAACCTACGGAAATATCGATACCACCTGTCAGCATGACGCAGGTCATACCGCATGCCACACAGATAAGTCCGGCATTTGTAATCAGGATGTTCAGGAATGTCTGAAAATGTGTAAAACCTTTCTGTGCATAGATAATGCAGCCGCCCGCATACATCGCGATAAACAGAAGGATCGTGATCAGCAGGAGAAGATTATTGCCACTGATGCGTTTACGGGATGATGTCACCGTACTCTTTTTCTCTGCCATCATGCTACCTCCTTTACTGCTTCTGCCTTCTTTGCTTTCCTTGCCGCAATCCATTCCTTAAATACCGGAGACTGGATCACTACGATGATGATGACCAGGATTGCCATGAACACCGGAGACTGGTCGGTGGAAACGCCGAGAGCCAGAAGTGTTGTCATGATTGCCTGAATTGTGTATGCACCAACAATGGATCCGGCCATGTTGAACTTACCACCTCCCAGGCTGTTACCTCCAAGGGCTACCGCAAGGATGGAATACATTTCATAGTTAAGACCAATGTTGTTGGAGTCTGCCGAATAAATTCTGGAAGAAGCGATCATACCGGCTGCGCCTGCGCAAAGACCGCAGATAATGTAGCAGATCAGGCAGATCATATCGGAATTGATACCGCAGATCTTTGAAGCGCGGTTATTAATACCAACGGACTGGATATACAGTTCCAGAGATGTCTTCTTCAGAACAAGTTCCGCAATGACGATAATCAGAATCGTCACCAGAATCGGAGTCGGGATCGGTACATGCGGAAGGAAGTTTCCGAGATACTTGTATGGGTTGTACCGAATATAAATAATCTGGTTGTTGCAAAGCAGAAGTCCGATTGCACGGGCTGCCGTGAACAGAATCAGTGTAGCGACCATCGGCTGAATCTTCAGTTTTGCGACCATGAGACCATTCACCACACCGGATCCGAGACCGAACAGAAGTCCGACGATGATGCCGACTGCGATCGGAGCTACAATTCCTGTGACTGATGTATTGCCGTATCCTGCAAGAACCATGCATCCGCCGGAAGCTGCGAGAGCCATGACGGAACCAACGCTGATATCGGTTCCGGCTGATACAGCGACTACCAGTGTCTGGCCTACGGCCAGGATTGCAATTTCACTACCACGGTTTAAGACATCGATCAGACGTCCGTAGAGAACGCCGTTCTTAATTGCGATGGAGAAGAAGCTCGGATCCTTAAACAAGTTGATCAAAAGTACAAGAATCAGCATCAAAATCGGCAAAAACAGTGGCTGTTTTCTCAGCTTATTCCATTTTTCTTTCATTTCGTGTCACCTCCGGCGATTGCTCCCATGACATTCTCCTGGGTCAGCTCGATATCCTTCGAATCAAGCTCACCGACCTTGGCGCCGTCACGCATAATCAATATTCTTGAGCATGTACGAAGCATCTCATCGATTTCAGAAGAAATGAAGATGACGCTCATGCCCTGATCAGCAAGCTGAAGAACCAGCTTCTGAATTTCCGTTTTGGTTCCGATATCGATACCTCTTGTCGGCTCATCGAGAATCAGGAACTTCGGATTGGTCGCAAGCCAGCGTGCCAGAATGACTTTCTGCTGGTTACCACCGGAAAGCTGACTTAAAAGTGTTTCTCTTGAAGCGGTCTTAATCTGCAGAAGATCGATATATTTATCCGCAATTTCAATCTGCTTTGACATCGGAATCTTCTTGAAGAGTCCGTTCCTTGCCTGCAGTGCCACGATGATATTTTCACGAACGGAAAGTCCGCCGATACAGCCATCCGCCTTGCGGTCATCAGGAAGGTATCCCATGCCGGCCTTGATTGAATCAATCGGAGCCTTGATCTTAAGTGTTTTTCCTTCCATCTTAGCCGTACCGGTCTGAGAATTATCCACACCGTAGATGCATCGAACCAGTTCGCTTCGTCCGCTTCCGAGAAGTCCTGCAAGACCTACCACTTCGCCCTTGCGAATCTTAAAATCGAAGGGCTTGATGGTTCCCTTGTGGCTGAGTCCCTCTGCTTCATAAAGAACCGGTCCTTCTTTCTTGTTGCTGTCAGCTCCCTTAATTGAAGCAAGGTCATCGAAATCTTTACCAAGCATTGCTGCAACCAGCTTAACTCTCGGAAGTTCCGAAACCGTATATTCTCCGACGAACTTGCCGTTTCTCATAACCGTGATCCGGTCGCAGACCTCATAGACCTGTTCCAGGAAGTGTGTGACAAAGATAATGCCAACACCCTGCTTCTTCAGATCACGCATCATACCGAACAGTTTCTCCACTTCGCTGTCATCGAGGGAAGATGTCGGCTCATCGAGGATCAGAACACGAGCATTCATATCGACGGCACGCGCAATGGCGACCATCTGCTGAACGGCGATGGAGTAATTCTCCAATGTCTCAGTGACATCCACGTCTATATGAAGTCTCTCCATCAGATCCTTCGCCATCTTATTCATCTTTTTCCAGTCGATCGTGTGCAGCTTTGTTTTCGGCTCACGGCCGATGAAAAGATTTTCCGCTACCGAAAGGTTCGGGCAGAGGTTGACTTCCTGATATACTGTCGCGATGCCGATCTTCTGGGCATCCATTGTGGAATGGTTGAAAATGTTGCCTTCCACACCATCCATGTGAACTTCTCCGCTGTCACGTTCATAAACACCTGTCAGGCATTTGATGATTGTGGATTTGCCGGCGCCGTTTTCACCCATCAGCGCGTGGATCTCACCCTTGCGGATGGTCAGCTGCGCATGATCCAGTGCCACAACGCCAGGGAAAGTCTTCACAATATCCTTCATGGTGATCAAAACATTATTATCCGCCATAATTTCTCTCCCTTTATCATTGTATAAAGTTTGTATGCATGGCTTAAGCCCCGGTCCTTGTGTATGCTGCAACCACCCGCAAATGCTTTGCAGGCATTGCAGCATATACAAGTGACACGTTTGCCTGTAAAAAGGGCGGCATCATCAGATGAAGCCGCCCTTTCGAAATTCTTACTTAACTTTGAATGTTGAATGACATTCCGACTTCATTTCATTCGCAGTGATATTTCATTAATAGCCTGCGTCTACAATGTCCTGAGTAACCGGGATGATCTTTTCTGTTACATCCTTGCCCTTAGCATTTGTGTAGCTGACTTCCTTGACTGTATCGTCATGAGCATACCAAGGCTCTGCCATGTATGTTTCCTTCGGAACATCCTTGCCTGCGGACAGATCTGCAATGATCTTAGCGCAGTCCGGACCCTGCAGCGGGTTGCACTGGAAGTCTGCATTGATGTCGCCATCCTTCACCATCTGAAGACCAGCCTTGCAAGCATCGAAGGAGATAACAACGACGTCACCGTCAACACCATAGGAAACACCAGCAGCCTTCATAGCATCGATAGCGCCGAATGCTTCGTTATCATTCTGGCAAACAACAACGTTGAACTTGCCCTGATAAGACTTGCAGTAAGACTCCATGACCTTCTGGCCGCCATCCTGTGTGAAATCACCGGTCTGCTCATCCAGCTTGTTCCAGCCTTCAGACTTTACATACTGATCAAATCCTTCAGAACGTCCGATCTGAGCGGAAGCACCTGTCGTACCGGAGATAACCAGGATGTTCAGGTCTTTCATGCCCTTAGCCTTTGCATATTCCTTCAGCCATGCACCAGCTGCAAGACCTTCGTTCTTGGATTCTGTACCGATCCATGCTGTGTACTTATCGGAGTCATCAATCTTACGATCGATTACGATAACCGGAATCTGTGCATCCTGTGCTTCTGTCAGAACTGTATCCCATCCTGTTGCAACGATCGGGTCGATGATGATGTAATCAACCTGCTGCTGAATGAAGTTACGAACGGATTCCAGCTGTTTTTCGGAGTTGTTATCGCAGTCTACAAACTGAAGATCGAAGCCGTTCTTCTTGGAGAATGCCTGCTTGATGGAATTTGTAGAAGCTGTACGCCAGTCAGATTCATGTCCAACCTGTGAGAAACCGACTGTAATGGTCTTGCCTGAATTGATCGGGCCGGACTCTGCATCAGCAATAGAATCAGCTGCGCTCTGTACTGCAGCGTCTGCCGGTGTTGATGTTGCTTCCGCAGTTGAGCTTGTGCTTGTGCTTGCACTTGATGCAGCTGTAGATGAAGCTGTAGAAGTTGAAGATGAAGAGGAACCACAAGCAGCCAGTGAAACGGCCATCATGGATCCAAGCGCAATCGCCATAATCTGTTTTTTCATGTTACTCTCTCTCCTTTTCTTGAAAGAATTGGTTTGTTCCATGTTGTACTTTCTATGTACTGTTCATGGAAAAGTTCCGCTTTGAGAATTGTCCGCATCACTTTTGTGTTGTTTTAAGGACTTTTCTCTTACTGGAAAGAAGTTTATCATTTTGATTGTGCAGATTAAATAAAATAATCTGCGAATTTTGTTCGCGTTTTTGCACTTTTCAAAACATAGTTTTCGTAAGTTATGCTCTCATCTCGTGCAACTTTAAAATACAAATTCCGGAAAAGTAAGAAATCTTGCTTCGGATGTTAGATTTTTATTCATTATTTGTTTACGGTCTGTTCATAAATTTAGGTTGCAAAAACCTCGAAATCAGATATTCCGGCTGCAGACTATACGAACGCGTGCAAAATCTCACAAGAAACGTGCCGGCCCGAGAATAATTTCTATTTGACCTAATCCGTATTTATCCGGTACATAGCCGCCCACGCCTGTCCGAGAGCAATTCCTCCATCATTCGGCGCAGTCAGACTGTGTGTCAATACACGAAAGCCATCCTCCCGAAGTAATTTTTTACACTTACGTAAAAGCAGCAGGTTCTGGAAGCAGCCGCCGCTCAAAACGACAGCGGAAATTCCGGTCCGCTCCCGACATTTCCTTGCACCATCGAGAACAAGGTAAGACAAATAAGAATGAAATCCACCGGCAAGAGATGAAACCGGTGTATGATTTCTTACGCCTTCAATCAATTTCCGAAGCAGAATATCGTTTCGGTAGACAAACTTTCTGTCGGAATAGCCGTCTCCAACTTTTCTCTTCTCTTTTTCGGATTCAGTGACTCTTATTGCCTCCGGTTCCGTAATCGGATCAGCCTTCGGATCAGCCTCATACTCCAGAGTCATCGAAGCTTCTCCTTCAAAGGTGCTGCGTTTCCGGATACCGAGAATCGCAGATACCGCATCAAAGAGACGACCGACGGATGTGCTTTCGATGCAGTTCATATTGTGCTCAATCAAAAAGATTTCTGCCTCAAGGGAGCGGCTGTCACAAAGGCCGAGTTCACCGGCCGTCCGTTCTACTTTTTCCCGCACATTTTTCTTCTCCGATTCCGTCAGTTTCATTTCGTTGATACTGCCGCATCCTGCAGTTTCTTCTTCCGCATACATTTGATACATAAGAGACACCGCGATTCTCCATCCTTCTTTGGATGCCGTATCTCCGCCTGCCTGAAGGAACGGCTGAATGGAGCCCAGCCGCACAAAGCCTGCCGGAGACGCCTTCAGGAATTCACCGCCCCACACGGTTCCGTCCGTTCCATATCCGGTGCCGTCGAAAGAAATTCCGATGACTTCTTTTTCATAATTGTGTTCGGCCATGCAGGAAAGGATATGTGCATAATGATGCTGTACCTCAAAAATCGGAAGATCATGTTCCGCTGCATATTTCTTTGCAAAGGCTGTCGAGTGATAGCCCGGATGCAGATCACAGGCAATCATTTCCGGTTTTACTTCCAAAAGCCGCTCCATTCGCGGAATCGTTTCGGAAAGTGCCTCAATGGATCTTGCATCTTCCATGTCTCCGATATAGGCAGACGGATAGTACAGCTCATTTTTTGCAAGCACAAATGTGTTTTTCAGCTCTCCTCCAATTGCAAGAACCTGTCCCTTCAAAGATTCCTGTCCGAAAAAGGGAACCGGCGCATATCCCCGGGACCTCCGTATCATATAGGGCCGGCCTTCTTCAAACTGCATAACGCTGTCATCCGCACGAGTCAGGATTTCACGGTCATTTGTCAGGATTGCATCACACATATGTGACAGGTATTTCACTGCATCTTCCGTTGTCCGGCAGATCGGTGCACCGGAAGGATTCCCGCTCGTCATGACCAGCATATCCGTCATCGGCTTTCCATCCGGAAAAGAAAAAAGAAGCAGCTGCACCGGCGCGTAGGGCAGCATTACTCCGACCGTCGGATTGTCCGGCGCCACGGATGCTGCCAGGTGCGTCTTATGCATGTCATTCCCGTTTCCGATTGTTTCTTCTTCCTGTTCTGTTTGTCTTTTTGTCTTCTTCAGGTTTTCTGTATTTGTCTTTCTTCTATTTAAAATAAGAATCGGCTTCTCCACGCCATCCAGGATCTCTTCTTCCCCCGGAAGAATCTCGCATTCTCTTCTGACCGTATCCAGATCCCGCATCATGACCGCGAAAGGTTTCATCGGGCGTCTCTTCAGTCTTCGAAGTCTTGCAACGGCCCCTTCGTTCGCGGCATCGCAGGCCAGATGAAATCCTCCGATTCCCTTGACGGCAAGAATTCCTCCTTCTCGTATGATCTTTCTGGCACCGATCAAAGCCTGATTGCGGTTCTTTCTTCTTGTCTCCTGATTTTTGTCCGCACTTACCGTGTTTTGTTCTTCTTTTTTCTTTAATTCATGTTTCGTCAGAATCAGCTTCAGCTGCGGTCCGTCCTCATTGCAGCAGACCGGTTGGGCATGATATCGCCGCGTCTGCGGATGCGTATACTCATAACTGCAGGAATCACACATCGGGAATCGTCCCATCGTCGTGCGAACCCGGTCATAGGGCATGGAGTCCAGTATCGTAAGACGGGGCCCGCAGTTCGTGCAGTTAATGAACGGATGAAGGTATCTGCGGTTTCGCGGATCAAAAAGTTCCTTTTTGCATTCCGGGCAGACAGCAAGATCCGGAGAGACAAACATCTCTCCGGATTCCGCGACACTGTGTATAATCCGAAACATGCTTTCATTTCGCGGCACCTCTGAGTGTGCCTCCATTCGAATAATATGGGCTACTTTCGGAGCATCTTCTCTCAGACTTCTCTGAAAGTTTTCCACATCCGCGGCCCTCCCTTCCGCATGAATTTCCACATAGGAGCCCTTGTTACAGACATCTCCCACAATACGGAAGCGATCCGCCGTCCTTTTCACAAAAGGGCGAAACCCGATTCCCTGCACGATTCCGTATACTTTTATATTCCGACGAATTTTCAACATGATTCTTTCCTGACAGCAGAATGATTACAGCGCTGTGGAAGCTTCAAAGAAGCGCAGCCGCGCGTAATCACTTTTGGCATCCACATCACAAAACGATTTTGAGCGCCGGGGAATACTTTTTCAGTGAACATGACAACTTCTGCAATACAATGCATCAGTACTTCAGCAGCTCATTAAAAACCTTGATGATGAACCGGTCCGTCATCCCCGAGATATAATCGAGAACCGCCTGGGTATAGAGCTCTTTCGTCCCAAGATCCTGATATATTTTCCGGTTATCGCAGGACAATGCTCTCGCCCGAAGTTCTCCCTCCGGAACCGTATTGACATAACAGTACTGTGCCAGATAGAGCGCAAACTCATTCATGAGAGCCGGTCTCCATCTTTTCTCCTCTTCCAGTGATTCCCAGATCTTCATCGGTCCTTCGCGATAAAGATCTTCCAGTGAATCAAAGACCTGATGAATCACAAGTTCCGAGTATTTCTGATATGGCTTGAAACGGCGGTTTCCGTAAATATACTTATAATTGAAGCGTTTAATCTCGTTAAGCTGCTCATTGTACTTCGGGCTCAGACAGATGCCCCGATCGAGCGAACTGTATTTACAGATATCTTCGATCATATTGTTCATGATTACGGTCGTGTTCATGACCTTCTCATCATTTTCACGGGCCATCTCCAGAAGAATCTGCTTTGCCTCATTGTCAATAAATCCGAGACTGATCGCATCTTCTATGTCTCGCCCGACATAGGCAATCTTGTCTGATATTTTCACAATGCATCCTTCCCAGGTCGCAGGCTGATACTCGCCCGGTATCGTGAACTCATTTTCAAGACTGATATATTCGTCGCGCGGATGCAGTCCGTTCTGGTCCACCTCCCCGCAGTGAGAAATGATGCCGTCCCGTACAGCATAGGTCAGATCCAGATTTCTTCTTATATTATAGTTATCCGGGAGAAGCTCAATGTTGTCTACAAGGCGAAGGCCGTTCTTCTCGTGCCAGAAAGGCCGTCCGAGAAGCTTCAGGGAAATTTCATTCAGAATACGCTCGCCCTGATGTCCGAACGGAGCGTGGCCGATGTCATGACCGATTGCAATCGCCTTTGTCAGCTCCGTATTGAGACCCAGGTACCCTGCAATTGTGCCGGAAACAGACTCCACATGAGCCACATGTTCCATTCGCGTACAGATGTGATCATTGTCGATGTTAAAAAAGACCTGGGTCTTCTGCTTCATCCTCCGGTAACCGTGGGAATGCAGAATTCTTGTATAATCCCGCGCAAACGGACTGCGCACATCATTTCTTCGTTCATAAAGGGGGTCCTCGCGACGTGTCATGTCCTTCCAGCGCGGATGAGACGGAGTCATCGCCTCCTGTTCAAATTTTTTCATAGGCATCCCTCACGCAGCTTGTTTCATCTATCCGATAATTTTACCAGTAATTTCATTATACACAGACGTGTGGATTGATGCCATATGTATCTCAAGTCAACTTAAAGTAGCATTTCTTTTATATTTGTTCAAGTAATCTTGTGGTATTTTTCTCAAAAAGTGCAAAGAAAAGCGACTGCCCCAATCCTGTCAGACCGGCAGCCGCTTTTATCAGCTGAATAATTATCGGGTCAGAATTCTCCTTTCAGCGGATTGATCGACGCATCCACATCGAGAGGTGAATTCTTCGGGTCATCGGCCGCACGATCGGCCGGATCAGCGCTGTTCCAGTGGGACCAGCTGATTTCACTCTGATAGTCTTCCGGAGTTTCGCCATCCGGATGTGCAAGATAAATCTGGTCCGGATGATTGGAAAGTGCGGCCCGGGATCCGTCATAGGCGAACATGTCGTCAATGCTGTATCCGGACTTATCATCCACCATCTTTGCAGCGATTCTGTGGGTCCAGTCGACAAAAATGTCCTTATCCGGGTCGTCATCTGTTCTTCCGCCGCCCGCTGCCTGCTCCTTCACGAACTGCGTCTTGTGGAAGGACGGTTCATGATAGAGTTCGCGCAGATATCCCCAGAGATTCTTATAGTCATAGATCGGCTTTCTTGTCGGACCGAGGCTGTGGAAATATCCGAAGTCCCAGCGAATCAGCGTCACATAAAGTCTGATATCCGAGTCTGTAATAAAATCTCCGAACAGAAAACGGTTTGTCTCAAGTCTCTTGTCGAGTTTATCCAAGGACTCATAAAAGTCATTATAGGATGTCCAATATGCAAACGGTGTCTGGCAGAAGGCCATTCTGTAATGTCCGTTATTGACATGAGGGAACAGCCAGTCATTGAGCTGATCGATCTCTCTTCTGTATTTCTTCGGATACAGATCCGGCGCATCCACCGGCTGGAACTTTCTGAACTGGACCTCGATATAGTTTGTCAGACGATGGTAGTCATTATTAACCGCCTTTTTATCGATGATATCCACAAGTGTAGGCGTCGTGGCTCTTCCCTTATACTCAGGATTTGCGTTCTTATAGAACTCGGACAGGAAATAGGCTCCTGTGAGCGGGTCCCTGTGATCCTTTTCCTCACCGAATCCGTGCCCGTACTTATTGGACTCACCACTGTGTGTACAAACCTGATCCTTAATCACATTCTGAAGCCCCAGAATATCACGGGCAATAATCGGACGGTTACTCCAGTTGCAGCCATGCGCCCAGTAAATTGCATATCTTCCGGCCTCTGCCTTCCATTCTCCGTCCTTTTCACCGAAGGGCGTGATGAAGGAATTCGGCTGTCTTACGAAACGTCCCTTATCATCAATTTCGTTTTTTGTCTCCATCGGACGCGGAGCCGCTCCGACTTCCCTTGCGTGTGCCTCGGCTTCCTCATCCGTATAGGATGAAAGATTCGCCTGCGCTACCTTTGTTCTATGTGCTCCAAGATCACATGCATCTGCTGCCATGGTTCGTCTCCTTCCGAATATCTTTACTGTGTTTCGTATCCTTCCCGTGCTGCCGTCATTTGACGGATCGCATTTTATCGGTCAAATCTCTTGTTGTCTGTAAACAGGAACTCATGAGTCGGGTCTTCCGAAAGATATGCACGTTCCGTCTCCGTTCTCCATACCTCATTGCGATCCGTTTTATTCTGAATATAGTCATAAAACGCGTTCTTACTGTAATCCGGCGCGTTTCTCGGAACCTTTGCCGTGATCGTATCCCAGGCAACGTTGTGATAAAATTCCGGAATTACATACAGATCCCTTGCGTATCCCCAGAGATTCTTATAATCCACGAGACGATGTCTGATCGGTCCCAGATATCTTGAATACTGACTGTCAAATCTCACAAGTGTTGTGAATAGTTCCACATCCGCAATGCTGATATAATCTCCCAGAAGAAATCTCTTCTTCGAAAGCTCCTCATCGATTCTGTCAAACGCCGCGTAGAATGCTTCATATGTATCCTCAAACTCCTGAAGCTTCACTGACGTAATCAGTGTTGTGATCGCGTCCGTCACATTGTTCTTCACATAGGTCCGGACTGATGCAAGCTGTTTCCGAATGGCCTCTTTTTCTTCGGCTCCAGATGCTCCATATTCCAGTGTCAGATCCGGTTTCTCCGGGATTTCGGCAATCTCCGCCTCGATGGCCTGTACATTGCCTGGTCTGTCATCCTGAAACGCCGGTATGTCAGAAGCGCTCTTGATCACCAGACCTTCTTTCCACGAAATATCCGTCGATTTCACGCTGTGAATCGCTTCATAAGTCTTCGCGTCTTCCTCCCATGCGGCCTTTTCTTCGGCGGTCTGTGAATATCCGATGAATCCGTCATCAGTTCTTGCGGTGCCCGCGTCCGTTTCCTTCCGGAACTTATGCGTTGGATCATTAGAAAGTCTGGCTCTGTCCGTCGGCTGTCCCCAGATGGCATCAAAATCAATCTGTCTTAAGAAGCGATAGTTAAATGATGCTTTGTACGGTCCCTCGGCATTAACTCCCGGAGAAGCAAAATCGGCAAAAAAGGTATTATTTTTGAAAGCCGGAATCTGCCAGAGATCTCTGGCGTATCCCCAGAGATTCGGGTAATCGACAAGCCGATGCTTTGTTTCACCGATTCTTGTATCGGTATATGATATATCAAGGCGTGTCAGTGTTACAAACAGGCGGATATCAGAATCCGTCACATAATCCCCAAGAAGGAACCGTCTTTGAGAAAGTCTTTTCTCAAGGACATCAAGCGCTGCGTAAAGAGTGCGATATCCCTGCTCATAGCCTTCCCTGCTGTTGCCAAGCCAGCAGCGATACACAGAGTTGTTGATATTGTCAAAAATCCAAAAGTTCAGTTTATCTATTTCACTTCGAAGTTCCTTCGGATAAAGTTCCGGGGCTCCCTTTTTATGAAATGGACGAAATGCGGTTTCCAGGTAAATCGAAAGCCAGTTATAATCGTTATTGACCACTGCCGGTCCGCCTTCCGCCTTAAGATCGATCAATGCCGGAACGGTAGGTCTGCCCTGGTAATCAAAATTCCCTCTGATATATGCTTCTCCAAGGAATCGATCCCCCGTAAGCGGATCTTTTCCGTCCTTGTTGTAGGCGTAAGCCCATCCGAGGTCCGCATATTCCCCATCCACATGATTTACCAGGTTGATGGAAATGGCATCCTCCAGACCTTCCAGCTCTCTTACGATTGACTGCCGGTTGCTCCAGTGGCATCCCTTTGCCCATACGATTCTGTAACGATATGGTTCTGCTTTCAGCGGCTCCGCGGCTTTTGCGATATCCGTTTTTCCTTTTTCTCTTATGACCGAAGATGTCGGACGTCCGTAGAGATCACTTCCCGTAATCTTTCCGAGTCCGGTTGTTTTATTCTCCGGATCCCCTTCCACCAGACCGTCGGAATCCGCGAACGGCCGTGTAAAGTAATTTCCCTGCCTTCTGAAATATCCGTTCTTGTCTACCTCAGAGTTATCGATCCGCGGGAGAACATATATTTTTTTTCCGTCAACTATTTTATATGCGTATTCGTCCTTCCTGCTTTCATTTTCGCTGCTCATACTGTATTCCTGCCTTTCCTGAATTGTGTGTCTGAATAAAAAAGCCTGATCACAATCTCTGCTGCTCCTTGCGCCGTGCGATCAGGCCCTCTGGGGTTTATGTTATCATCGATGTATGTTCGGACCTCTCACAGTTCCCGCTGCACCCTGCCGTCCTGTATAATTGCTTCCATGCAGTTCAGCTCAGTCTGCCGCGTTCGCTGTCTTATTTCTCCTCAACATCGACAGGAGCCCGTCATCTTACAGCAACAGCACTCACAGCGGCACATCATTTTCTTATTTTTCGGTAACGTCATAACCTTCAGGCTCCTTTCTTTCTGAACTCTGTTTTGAAGAGTATCATATATTTCCTATTGTTTTAATAGGTTTTTATGTATTGAAGGTACACTATACCACTTTAAAGTGAAAGTCAACATCTTTTTCCGATTTTATTCAAGCGCATTTTTCGCATTTTTTTCCGATTTTTCACGCGTTTTCGAGTGCCGACGAAACACTTTTCCATACGGAACGGATTTACGCAAAGGGTCGGACAGCCGCGGCAAAAGAACTTCATATGCCAATCACGAAGGAACAGTCTGTCATCTGAGGCTCGTTCAGCTCAAACTTTATCCAATCGTTTCCTTAAGCACTCTCAGCACATTTCCGCTCGCAATCTTTTCAATCTGTCTTTCGGTAACGCCCTTTTTCTCAAGAAACTGAAACAGCATCTGCATCTCTTTCGGATGACGTATTTCCATCTTTCCGCCAACACCATCAAAATCCGTGCCAATCGCAGGGAAATCCTCTCCTCCGACATTCATCATATGTAAAATATGAAGTGCCAGATATTCCACAGTTTCGGCTTTTTCCGCTGCCCCATCCGGCGTCAGAAACTCCGGTCCGAAATTTACTCCGGCAATTCCGCCACGCTCCGCCATTTTTCGTATCATATCATCGGTGAGATTTCTCGGATGAGACGCAATTGCCCTGCAGTCAGAATGGGATGCAATAAACGGCTTTTCTGTATTTTGATACACGTCCATAAAACCGCCGTCGGAAAGATGAGACACATCCACAATGACTCCGATTCTCTGCATTTGTCTTACCACATCAATTCCGAAACCGGTAAGTCCCAGATTCATCTTTTCAGGATCGCTGCTGTTCGGATTTCCAAGACAGTTCGGATCATTCCAGGTAAGCGCGATTGCTCTGACGCCGTCCTCATGAAGCCGGTACAGGCGATCCATGCTGCCGTTCAGGATTCTCCCATCCTCAATCGTCAGCATTGCGGAAACCTTTCCTGCTGCATGATTTTTCACTACATCCTCATAAGTATATGCCATTGCGGCAATATCACTGTGCTTTTTTACCTGTTCCTTCAGTGCATCCCGAAGCTTCGCGTAAAAGGCCTCGTCATCCGGCTCCGCAACAGAAAGCCAGGATGGCAGCCCCTTTTCCTTTACCACATCAGCCGGCAGAGCCCTTCCCGGATTTCTTCTGAAAAAGATTGCGTAGAACTGCAGCATCTGATTTCCCTCATACTGCTGCCGAAGGCTCTGCATCAGACTGCCGTCATAAACCCAGTGATTTCCCTCACTTGATACTCCAAGAAGAGTGTCACAGTGCATATCACAGTATGAATATGCCATGAAGATCCCTCCTCAGATCGAATAGTTATTGAACATCAGGCCTTCTGCCTGCGTACAAGCCACCCAGTGCCCTTTTGTCACTTCCACAAGCTTCGGAGCTTCCGGCCCCGCATCAAGATCCGCATAAGGGCATCTGCTTCTGAATTTGCAGTAGTTTCCGGCGTTGATCGGATTGGAAGGCTCCCCCGGAAGCTCGATCCTGCGTTTTTCCTTTTCCTTTACAGGATCAAGTTCCGGTATTGCAGAAAGCAATGCCTGCGTATATGGATGAAGCGGATTTCTGTAGAGCTCATCTGCTCCGGCAACCTCCACGAGGGCGCCCATGTACATGACGCCAATTCTGTCCGAAATATATTTCACGATCGAAAGATCATGTGAAATAAAAAGATAGGTAAGCTTCTGCTCTTCCTGAAGTTTTTTTAGAAGATTTACTACCTGTGCCTGTACCGATACGTCAAGAGCCGAAATCGGCTCATCGCAGACTATGAATTTCGGATTGAGTGCAAGTGCTCTCGCTATACCGACTCTCTGTCTTTGACCACCGGAAAATTCATGCGGATACCGAAGAGCATGTTCCCGGTTAAGTCCCACCATTTCAAGAAGTTCGAAGACGCGCTGTCGTCTTTCTTCGGGTGTCCCTTTGCCTCTGATGCGCATTCCTTCCGAAATAATCTGCTCTACTGTCATTCTCGGATCCAGGGACGCATAGGGATCCTGGAAGATCATCTGCATCTTTTCGGAGAGGTCACGTCTTTCCTTTCCTTTTAAATGAGTGATGTCTCTGCCTTCAAACAGAATCTGTCCATCGGTCGCATCATAAAGGCCAAGGACTGTACGTCCGGTTGTCGTCTTGCCGCATCCGGACTCTCCAACCAGTCCGAAGGTCTCTCCCTCATCTATATAGAAACTGACATCATCTACCGCATTGAGAACCCTGCCGTTTCCGACATCAAAATTTTTCTTTAAATGTTTTACTTCCAGTAAATGTTCAGCCATTGCTCACGGGCCTCCTGACTTTCACCGGACAGTCCGGATCCTGCAGCCAGCAGCGGCACATATGCCCGCTGCCATCCTCTTCATGATATCTTTCCGGCATTCTCTCCTGGCAGACCTTCATGCAATACTTGCAGCGGTCCGCAAAAGGGCACCCCTTCGGCGGAGAAATCAGATCCGGCGGCGTTCCCTCTATCGGCTCCAGCGGATCCGATCTTTTATGATCCAGCTTGAACGTCGAATTCATAAGTCCCCAGGTATACGGATGCTGCGGTCTGTAGAAGATATCACCTACCGTTCCCCGTTCGACAATAATTCCTCCGTACATTACCGCGACTTTCTGTGCGATATTGGCTACAACGCCCAGATTGTGCGTGATAAAGATGATCGACATTCCGTACTGCTTCTGCAGATCTTTCATGAGGTCAAGTATTTTCGCCTGTACAGTCACATCCAGTGCCGTCGTCGGCTCATCCGCGATCAGTATTTTCGGTCGGCATACAGTGGCAATTGCGATCATCACACGCTGTCTCATACCTCCTGAAAACTCGTGCGGATACTGAGAATATCTTGCCTCAGGATTCGGGATGCCGACGCTTCTAAGTGCATCGATCGCGATCTCCTTATAGGATCTGCCTTTTCTGAAAGTTCCATCATCATGACTTTTTACGATTTCTGTAATCTGCTTTCCGACGGTCATCGTCGGGTCGAGGGACGTCATGGTATCCTGGAAGATCATACTGATCTCCTTGCCCCGGATCTTCTCCATCTGGTGTTCGTTCAGATCCAGAAGATTTTTTCCGTTATACAGGATCTCGCCTGCCTTATAATCTATAATTTTCGGATCATGCAGCTGCAGAATGCTCTGTACTGTCACTGACTTTCCGCATCCTGACTCTCCGACGATTGCAAGTGTTTCCCCCTGCTTCACGTCAAAGTTTACGCCGCGCACCGCATGAACTTCTCCGGAATAAATGTGAAATGATACCTCAAGATCCTTTACCGAAAGTATCGTCTTCCTGTCATCCTTCACTTCACCTACCCAGGAAGCGTCTGAAGTATCTGCAACATTGTATTCTTTTTCCGCCATCAGACTTCCTCCCTCATCTTCGGATCAAGTGCATCTCTGAGACCATCTCCAAGAATGTTAAATGCCAGCATCGTCACGCCAAAGAAAATGGCCGGTATGAAAAACAGCCACAGGTATCCCGGGAAAAGCGCCGCGCCTGCCTGTGCAAGATTGCCCCAGCTGGCCTCCGGAATCTTGACTCCCAGTCCGATATAACTTAGGGATGATTCCTGGAAGATAACTCCCGGAATATTCATTGAAAACTTAACAATAATTGTCCCCAGCGAATTGGGAATCATATGGTCTTTTAAAATATCAAAGCCCGACGCTCCCTGCATCCTGGCCGCCATAACATACTCATTATTTTTGAGCTGCATGACCTGTCCACGGACCAGCTGTGCTACATCTGTCCAGCCTGTCAGAGAGAGTGCAAAGATTAAGGTTCCAACACTTCCTCCCAAAACTGTCATCAGAAGGATCATAACAAGCATATCCGGCACCGACATCATGATCTCCACAATTCTCATGAGGATCAGATCCACTTTTCCTCCAAAATATCCGGCGATACCTCCGATGATAATTCCCACAAGCATATTGAGCAGTGTCACTATGATACCGATTGACAGCGAAACTTTGGTTCCTCTGATCATTCTTGCCCACATGTCACGTCCCAATTCATCGGTTCCGAACCAGAACTGTTTCGACGGCGGTGCCAGAGTGTACATCAAATGCTGCGAAGAATAATCCGGCCAGATTATTGATCCGACAAAAGCATAGATCAGAAGCGCAATACAGTAGATCATTGCCGCCATTGCAAGCTTATTCAGCTTCAGTCTTCTCCAGGCATCTTGCCAGTAGGTAAGTGATGGCCGTACAAGCTCATTGGACCTCTCCAGATTTCTTCCAACGACTGTAAAGTCCTTTACAAACGGTTTCACCTCAGCCGTCGCAGCAGCAACTGCATTCTGTTTTGTTTTTATCTTGCCTCTCACTTTGGTATGCCTCCTTATGCTGCCGACTGTTTCGCAACATTCATTCTCGGATCGATGAGAGTATAGCCCAGGTCGACCACCAGGTTGACAATGACAACAAAGATTGCGAAGAAAAGTGTCAGCCCCATAGTCATGGAATAATCCATTGAAGTGACTGAATTGACAAAATATCTTCCGATTCCTGGAATATTAAAAATATTCTCTACAATAAAACTTCCGCACAGAATGGCGCCCACCATTCTTCCCACCATCGTATAGACAGGAACAATCGCGTTCTTCACCATGTGCTTTACAACCATATTAAATCTGCTTACGCCCTTGGATTTTACCGTTTTGATATAATCCTGTCCGATGACATCAAGCATAGAAGCACGCATCATTCTTGTGATGCTCGACATAGCTCCAAGGCCCAATGTGATCGTAGGAAGAATTGTATATCTGAAGCTTTCCCATCTTGCCAGAGGGAACACCTGAAAATCGGTATGGAAAGTCTGTTTGAACCATCCTGAAAAGACAATACCAAACAAATACTGAAGAATCGTACCTAGAATAAAAGACGGAAATGAAAGACCGATGACAGCGATTCCTGTGCAGACACGGTCTGCAGTATGATTTCTGTAAAGAGCACTGACAGTTCCCAGTATGACACCGAAAAACAGCGCAAAAAGAAGGGCTCGAATTCCGAGGTCCGCAGACACCGGAAATGTCTGCCAGATAATAGACGTTACGGTTCTGTCCTTATAGACCGATGATGTTCCGAAATCACCTTTCAGCACATTTCCTAAATACAAAAGATATCTCTGCCACATGGGCTTATCCAGGCCGTACTGGGCCTTAAGTTTTGCAAGGACATCGGCCGAAAGAGGACGATCTCCGATGAACGGCTGCCCGGGCAGCAGATACATCAGGAAGAATGTCAGTGTCGCTATAATAAAGATTGTCAATATAGCGAGTAATATCCGTTTTAATATATATTTACCCAAAGTGATACCTCAATATCAGTACACAACCGGCCGCATGGCCTCTTTTACAAGTACCTTCCATTCACTATTTAAATGGGTTCCTACCGGAACCCATTCTCTTCTCAGCTATCTGTCAGCTCTTTGATGCTCCTTCAAAATGTATGTACGGAGTTACCGAACTATGATTGATTCCCTTTACGTTCGGCTGAGTTGCATAGTATTGACCCTTAAAATAAAGCGGAATAATCGGAAGATCCCTCATCAGTATCTTCTCGGAATCCACAAGATACTGTGCACGCTGTGCGGCAGTGGCCGATGTGTCGAAAATTGACTTCTCATATGTATCATCGAAATCCTTTGATACATACGTAACGAAATCATTAGTCTCTCTTTTCTCACCCGGATGGTAGAACAGGTGCAGAAATGTTGATGCGTCGTCCCAGTCACCGCCCCAGCTTATAAGGCACAGGTCAAAACCGAGATTCTTTCTTCTGTCTGTATACTGCGTAGGATCAAGGTTGGTTACATTTACCGTAATTCCAAACGTCTCCTGCAGCGTTTCCTGAATTGTTGCAGAAATCAGTTTCTGCTCATCATCATTTCTTGCAAGCAATTCAATTTTCACATCACTTGCCTTAAGTCCCAGTTCCTTCAGTCCCGCATCAAAATACTCTTTCGCCTTCTTTTTATCATAAGTATAGGTAAGAGTATCACCGGCAAGCTCCCGGAAAGTCTTGCCGTCCGCTCCGGCAATTTCCTCCGTTACATATCCGGTTGCCGGTTTAGACGCATCGCGAAGCACGTTCTTTACGATTGTCTCTCTGTCAATTGCGCAAGAAATTCCCTTACGGATATTGTCGTTCTTAATGAGATCGGAATTCATGTTACTCAGTAGATAGACTGACCGGCCGCTGTCATAGGACTTCACATCATATCCGGCAGACTTGACCTGATCGGCCTTTGTTCCATTGAGTTCCACTTCATCAAGTTCACCATTCGTAAACATGTTTGTCGCCGTATTGTCATCGCCGATTACATAGACATTGATCTTATCAAATTTATACGCATCCTTATTCCAGTAGTGTTTATTTCTCTTGAGCACAAGCAGATTGTCATGCTTCCAGGAATCCACATAATATGGTCCGTTTCCAATCACCGCATCGGTCCCGAACTTATCTCCCTGACTTTCTGCATAAGACGGATCAATTGCCTGAAAAATGGAAAAAGCGGTATAGCCCGGGAAATATGCTCTCGGTTCATTCAGCGTCACAACAAGCTTATTGCCATCGGCCTTCACTCCTATGTCATCCTGAGATCCAGTTCCTGCAAAGGCTTCCTGCATGCCCTTTATATCGAACATAAGATCTGCCCACATGGTTCCGATCTTTCCGCCTGCGATCCTCTTCCATGCGTAGACATAATCTTCAGCAGTCACAGGATCTCCATTGGACCAATAGTTGTCATCCCGCAAATTAAAGGTATAAGTAAGTCCATCTTTCGAAACGCTCCAGTCCGTTGCCTGTGCCGGAGTTGCCTTACCGTTCTTATCCAGCCTTGCGAGAGGCTCATAGATCAGTGAGTAAAGAATACCCTGCGCATCTGACAAATCACTCTGAGGATCCAGTGTCGTCGGATCGGATAATATACGAAGATTCAGTGTGGAACTGTCCGTTGATACGGAAGTTCCGGTAGATGCCGCTGCCGCCCCGGAAGTCCCCGCCTCTGCAGGTGCCGCAGTGCTTGAAGATAAGTCTCCGGAATCTGATGAAGTATAAGTTCCGCAGCCCGACAGTACCGTAGATACTGCAACTACAACTGCCAGAAGACCTGCTAATTTTTTTCTCATGATGTCCTCCCTCGTACCGGCCTTTCCTTTTCCGGTCCATATACAAGAAATCGGTTTGCGAACTGTGTCTCCTTTTCGGATCATACGATCATTCATCCGCAATACCAATTCTGATAGCATAGGTATCATATTTTTCCTAGCTATTTAGTAGGTTTATATGCATTGCTGGTATAATACTTCTCTTTCGTTTGGATGTCAAACGCTTTCAAATGCTTAATCGTTCGTTCTGAGATTGCAAAAAGGCCGAAATTCCGCCTTTTTCTGTGCTACAATCAATTGTGTTTATAGCTTGTAATAGGAAATTCATAAGAAATTCGGAGGAATTTTTATGCTGGAAGCCGCACTTTTGGATGTGGACGGAACACTTTTTGATACGGAACGGATTTATGCAAAGGGTTGGGAGGCCGCGGCGAAAGAGCTTCATGTGCCGCTTACGAAAGAGCAGATTATTTCTTTTCACGGAAAGGGACAAATAGCCAATTCCAAAGCATTCCAGGAATGGTTCGGAGACACGGCCGATTACTGGGCACTCCGCAAGAGGCGTGTAGAGTATGTTGAAAAATGGATTGATAAGCACGGTGTACCCAAGAAACCGGGACTTATGGAATTTCTGAATTTTCTGAAGAAAAATCAGATCAAGATTGTGCTTGCCACAGGAACCCGTCGGGCCGAAGCGGAGCCCCGCTGGAAAAAAGGAGGCATCGTCCCTTATATTGATGCCTCCGTCTGCGGAGATGAAGTAGAGAAAAATAAGCCCGATCCCGAGATCTTTCTGAAGGCCGCTTCCCTCGTGCACGCGGATCCGAAGAACTGTATCGTCTTTGAGGACAGTATCAGCGGACTCGAAGGCGGAAAGGCCGCCGGCTGCCATGTCTATATGGTTCCGGATATGGATCCTCCGACAGAACGGGCAGGGAAGATCTGCGACCGGATTGTGCCGGATCTTGAGCAGGCGATCGTGGAGATGCGGGAGCAATTCGGGCTGAAATAAAATGCAAAAGCCTTATAGTCCCCTCATCGACAGCGAAATCCGGTTCTTCGCCTTATCTACGCCAAGAACCTTCACCTTTACCACATCTCCCACCTTCACAACGTCAAGCGGATGTTTCACGTATCGATCCGCCAGCTGGGAGATATGAACAAGTCCGTCCTGATGGACACCGATGTCCACGAAGGCACCGAAATCCACAATGTTCCGCACGGTTCCTGTCAGAATCATGCCTTCCTTCAGATCATCAATGGAAAGAACATCCTGTCTTAACACAGGTGCCGGCGCGTCCTCACGGGGATCGCGTCCGGGTTTTGCCAGTTCTGCGATGATGTCAGCAAGGGTATATTCTCCCAGTCCGGTTTCTTCCGCAAGCTTTTTCTGCGCGCTTTGCCTGCCGGCTCCCCTTCCTGTCTCTGAAACCCGTTTTTCAATGTCGGCCGTTCCGCCGTTTTTCACATCCTCCTGAGTGTAACCCAGTTCTCTTAAAAGCTTTCTTGCAGCTTCATAGCTTTCCGGATGAACGGCGGTCATGTCGAGCGGTTCTTCGCCATCCCTGATCCTTAAGAATCCGGCACACTGCTCGAATGCCTTCGGGCCCAGTCCCTTTACTTTCAGCAGTTCTTTTCTGTTACTGAACTTTCCATGTTCTTCTCTGTAGGAAACAATGTTTTTCGCGACAGTCCTGGAAATGCCGGAAATGTATCCCAGAAGCGCCGCACTTGCGGTATTGGCATCCACTCCGACGTGGTTGACACAGTCCTCCACGACTGCCGTCAGGCTTTCACCGAGTTTTGCCTGGTTCATGTCATGCTGATACTGCCCGACTCCGATCGACTTCGGATCAATTTTTACGAGCTCTGCCAGCGGATCCTGGAGGCGCCTTGCGATGGATGCGGCACTTCTCTGTCCCACATCAAAATTCGGAAATTCTTCGGTTGCAAGTTTTGAAGCGCTGTAAACCGACGCTCCCGCCTCATTGACGATGGCATAGTGAATCGGCAGACCGGATTCTTTGATAAAATCCGCAATTACCTGTTCCGATTCCCGGGATGCCGTTCCATTTCCACAGGAAATCAAATCGACGTGATACTTTTTACACAGTTTCAGAAGTTCTTCCTTTGCCTCTTTTACCTTGTTCTGCGGTTCTGTCGGGAAAATGACTTTTGTATCGAGAACCTTTCCCGTTTCATCCACAACCGCCAGCTTGCATCCGGTCCGGAACGCCGGATCCCATCCGAGTACAACCTTTCCGGTAATCGGCGGCTGCATCAGAAGCTGACGCAGATTTTCGGCAAAGACCTTCATCGCACCGTCCTCTGCTTTCTCCGTCAGTTCATTGCGAACTTCAGTTTCGATGCTCGGCTGTATCAGACGTTTGTAGGCATCTTTTGCCGCTTCCCGGATATACGGATCCGTCCATTTATTGACATTTACGCTCCGTCTGGACGTTTGCTTCCTTAAAGCGGCCAGATCTGCAAAGGAGTGAACTTCTTTCTTTACTTTCTTCGGTTGTTCCTCTACGGATTCCAGCTGCGTGACAATCCACTGCACCATCTTCTCTTCCGGTACTTCAAGCTTTACGGACAGAAAGCCTTCTTTTTCTCCTCGATTTAATGCCAGAATTCGGTGTCCCGGTATGCTCCGGACAGGTTCGCTGTAATCATAGTAGTTATCATAGACACCGGCTCTTGCCGCAAGCTTCTTATTCTGCACTTCTTTTCCTGCATTTTTTCTTTTGGAAGAAGCTGTTTTTCCATTTTCATCTTCTGGCGCTGCCTGATCACTGCTCTTTGTCTTTTTCACATTCTGCGCTTTTGAAGCCTTCTTCTCGGAATGCAGAAGTCCCTCCTGCTCCGTCATTTTCCGAATATGAGAACGATATTCCGCGCTGTCGGAAATCTGCTCCGCGATGATATCCTCCGCCATCTGAATGGCCGCTGCCGCATCCGGCACTTCCTCTTCTTCGCTTACATATTTCTCGGCCTCTTTTTCCACACTGTGAGAGGCATCCGAATTCAGAATGTACTCCGCCAGTGGTTCCAATCCTTTTTCACGCGCAATCATGGCGCGGGTTCTGCGCTTCTTCTTGTATGGACGATAGAGGTCTTCCACCTCGGTCATCGTCAGTGCGTTATCGATGCTTTTCCGGAGTTCCTCTGTCAGCTTTCCCTGTTCTTCAATCGATCCCAGAACTGAAGTCTTCCGCTCTTCCAGAGATCTCAGGTACTTTAGCCTCTCGTCAAAAGCCCGGAGCTGTTCATCGTTCATCGCTCCGTGAGCTTCCTTCCTGTATCTCGCAATAAAAGGAATTGTATTTCCCTCATCGATCAATTGGATCACGGCATCCGTCTGCCACTCTTTCAGGCCCAATTCCTTTGTGATGACCTTTGAAATGTCCATAAATTCATATGCTCCTTCGAATAAATCTTCCATATCGCGGCCGAAAATACCTTTTTCGACTGCTCATATAAGTAAAACCATACCATTTTTCCGTTTTCCCTTCAACGGCATTCTCTTTGGAGGAGACTCCAAACCAGAATCTTGTTATTTTATAACGTATTCTCTTGATATTGCTCTTTATGCGTAGTATTATAGCTGTAAAGCTACTTGTACGTAGTGTCTTTTTGTCATTACTATGTTGAAATGGAGGAATGATTATGTCAAATCATGAAAATCAGTCTGTCAATGCGGTATCCGCGCTCTTTGCGCTTCTTGATGAAAACGGTAAACCGGTGGTACTCGATAAGGAAGGACAGATTCCGGTGGTGGAGGATACGTCCAATCTCATTACGTTAAAAGAATGGGCAAAACGAAACGGCATCTCTCCGGCTACCGCACGGCAAAAAGCCGGAAGAGGAGCCCTGAAGACCGCTCGGAAGATCGGCCGGGACTGGATGATTTCCGCTTCCGAGAAAAATCCGGACCATCGCCTTCGTATCGGAGCCGTCCAAAACCTGGAGCTGGAGGGGCCTGTCGGTATCCGTGAAGTGCTGAATTACCTTCGGATCCTGAATGCCAATACGCTTCCGGATCACTGGTATGAAAATCAGGAGCACCAGGGCTACTGCCGAAGTGTCTTCTTCGGACTTCGAAACAAGCTCACCGGAAATGTGCTTGTCCTGTTTGACATGCTCTGTGAAGCCATGGAAGAGCAGCTGAAAACAGATATCTACTACATTCCTCACGATAAGATGATGTCAGAATTCGAAGACGAGGCCTGGATGACGTCCAATCAGGGAACGACCGCAGACTCCGGCGTTACAGTCGACTTTTCTGACTACCTGAAAGTCCTCGAGAACACGGCGTCTGACCTTCTTTCCCAGAGCATTCATCTTTCGGTGCATCACGGCCAGCAGACCATGATTCTTCCCTGGTATCATTCTCTTTCCTGGAAGAATGATGCCTCTGACGGAATTTACTTTGTGCCGTCGGATTTCTTCAAGGTGATCTTCGAGGGAATTCACTGAGCAGACGAAAGCCGTCCGGCAAGTCACGTCAAACTTTACAAATTTCATAAATCTTGTTACTATTCTTGCATATTGTGGGAGATTGTTTTTATCCGAAAAAATCTGCTGCAGATTATCCTTTTCAACAGCAGAACGGACAGGACAAAACACCTTTACAGCAAACAGCAAGGAAGGAACTATATATGTGTGGAATTATCGGTTTTACCGGAAAGCATAAGGTACAGAACATTCTTCTGAACGGCCTGGCACGCCTTGAATATCGCGGCTACGACAGTGCCGGAATCGCCTATTTCCGTGATGACACAAATCATATCTCCATTCGCAAAACGGCAGGCAAGGTCAGTGATCTTCGTGCCGTCTGCGATGATGACAATGAAAGCCACTGCGGTATCGGTCATACCCGCTGGGCGACACATGGCGGCGTTTCCACTGCAAATGCACATCCGCACAGAGTCGGCCGCGTAGCCCTTATTCATAACGGCATTATTGAAAATTATAAGGAACTGATCGACCGCTATCATTTTGCGCCGATTTTAAAATCCCAGACGGATACGGAAGTTGCGGCTGCCCTCATCAATCTCAAATATGATGAGTCCGGTGACCCGAAGCAGGCCTTAAAAGATGCCGTTGCCGAAATGAAAGGAACTTTCGCATTCTGTGTTCTCTTCCGTGAGTTTCCGGAATATGTCTATGCGATCCGCAATGTCAGTCCGATGGTTGCCTGCTACAGTGCCAAGGATGGATCATTCATCGCTTCTGACCTGACCGCATTTATCGATTATTCCAAACGCTACTTTGTCGTTCCCGAATATCATATCGCTACCCTGAAACCTGACGGGATCGATCTCGAAGATCTGAACGGAAATGCGGTTGAGCCAAAGTATCTGACCGTTGACTGGGATGTCAAGGCCGCCGAAAAAGAGGGCTACCCGCACTTCATGCTGAAGGAAATTCATGAGCAGCCCCGTGCCATTGAAAATACGATTGCTCCGAGAATCAAGGATTCTCTTCCCGATTTTTCCGTCGATGGCATCGATGATTCTCTTTTCGAAGATATATCGGATATCACGGTTGTTGCCTGCGGTACCGCGCTTCACGCCGGTATGGTCGGTGCACATATGATCAAGAATAAATACGGAATTCCGGTCACCTGCGAAATCGCATCTGAATTTCGCTATGAACGTCCCGTACTTTCCGAACATTCTCTGGTCATCGTCTGCTCCCAGTCCGGAGAGACGATCGATACGCTTGCCGCGTTACGGCTTGCCAACAAGTACACAAAGAAAACCCTTTCGATTGTCAATGTGAAGGGATCGTCCATCGCACGGGAGAGTAATTATGTGATGTACACCCATGCCGGTCCGGAAATCGCCGTTGCCTCCACAAAGGCATACACTTCGCAGGTGGCTGCCTTCTATCTCCTGGCCATTAAGCTGGGGCTTGTCATGGGAAAATCCACTGAGGCTGAGGCGAGAGAATTCATTGAAACGCTGAAAACCGTTCCGGAAATGATCAAGACCATGCTCGGCTATGAAGACCGCATTGCGCATCTCACAAGACAGCTGATTCATGCGGAGGATGCGTTCTATATCGGTCGTGGTCTGGACTATCAGATTTCGATGGAAGGCGCCCTCAAGCTCAAGGAGATTTCCTATATTCATACGGAGGCTTATGCTGCAGGAGAACTGAAGCACGGCACGATCTCTCTGATCGAAGAAGGAGTTCCGGTCATTGCGATTGCCACACAGGATAATGTTTATGAGAAGATGATTTCCAACATCCGCGAGACGGAGGCCCGCGGCGCCTACGTGATCCTGATCAGTAAGGATGAGGAGATCACGGATCCGTCCATCTGCGATGTGCATTTCCATATTCCGGAAGTACCGGACGAATTCACGGTCTTTGAAGTTATCGTGATTTGTCAGCTGCTGGCTTACTACACCTCCACAGGTAAGGGGATCAATCCGGATCAGCCAAGGAATCTGGCAAAGTCAGTGACTGTAGAATAATAGAATCAGCTCTGTTGTCGCGAGCAGAGAAAAGCAGAACTTCCTTAAGCTATCGCGAGCAGAGAAAAAAATACCCCTCGGCCCTCAAAATCGTTTTTGATTCGGGTCCGAGGGGTATCTTTTTCCCTGCTCGCTCTTCTGCTCAGTGGTTTTCCTCGACTGGAAAGATCAGGGTCATGGTTGTGCCCCGGCCGACTTTACTGATCACATCAATTTTGGCATGATGAATCATGGCACCATGTTTTACAATGGAAAGTCCCAGTCCGGTGCCTCCCGTCTCTTTCGAATGGCTTTTGTCCACACGGTAGAATCGTTCGAAGATCCGATTTAATTCATTTTCCGGAATACCGATTCCATTATCCGAAATAATTACTTCGTAGGACCTTCCGGAAGGCTGCTTTTTATTCAGAACCTGGATATGAACGTTTCCGCCGGGTTTATTGTATTTGACCGCATTGTCCGCAATGTTGTAGATCATTTCCTGCAGAACCTGCCGAATCCCCCGGATCCTGGCCGGCTGGCCTGTCAGGCGTATCTTTACATTCAGCTTTTCAGCCACCGGCTGCAGATTCTGGACCACCTCAGAGGCCACCTCATAGAGATCCACTTCTTCCATCTGTTCTCCGACGGCTCCCTCATCCAGTTTAGAGAGACGAATGATATCCTGTATAAGCGCGATCAGACGCGTTGCTTCCTTATAGATGCGTTCCGAAAACTTCGGCATATCCTCCGGTTTCACCAGACCGTCTTTCATGATTTCCGCATATCCGGATATCGACGTCAGCGGTGTCTTCAGCTCATGAGAAACATTGGCGGAAAACTCCTTGCGCATGTTGGCAATGTTTTCCTTTTCATGGTTCTGCTGATCAATTCTGATCAGAAGAGGCGACAGTTCCTCATAGACATTATTATCCAGCGGATGTTCAAGATCGATCGTATTGATCGGTTTTACAAGGAGTTTTGACTGTCTTCGTGCAATAAAACTTGCCACAATCAGAAGCACTGCCCCCGCAAGAAGAAGGGCCGGAAGCATTTCCAGAATCAGATAAGAAGCCGTACTTACAGGTTTGGACGCCCGGAGAATGTTGCCGTCCTTCAGCTTTTCGGCATAGTAAAACATATCCTTGCCAAGTGTATCCGACCGCCGGATGTCCTCACCGCGTCCGTATGCCATTGCCTGCTTAAATTCCGGACGATTTTTATGATTTGCGAGGGTGATTTTATCCTGCACGGTATCATAGGTGACATTTCCGTTCCTGTCGATCAGCGTGACGCGTGTGTCCGCCTCCACAGCATCCAGCTGTTTCAGATAATTTTCACCGGAAATGTTCACTGCCGCGGCGATATAATCCGCCTCCTGCCGCAGATTGTTTTCCGTAAGAGTTCTTGTTTCCCTGTACATGAA
>CAYYEB010000004.1:0-34062 GCA_964470725.1 uncultured Lachnospiraceae bacterium
ACATCGGTAAGCGAGTCGACCTCTATGAGTGACTCTACGTCGACAAGCGAGAGTGCAAGTACATCAGCAAGCGAAAGCACAAGTATTTCAACAAGTGAGAGCACAAGCACATCGGCAAGTGAAAGTACAAGCGAATCAGTGTCTACGAGTGAAAGCACATCCGCAAGCCAGAGCACGGCAACCAGCGAGAGCGCTACACCGGCACCTGTGCCGGCGAACAGTAACACGCCGACAACAGTTCCGACGAACAACACGCCGACACCGGCAACTGTGACCCCGGCCACTTTGCCTGCAAACGCGAATAATGCCGCTACGACTGTTCCGACGAATGCGAACAACGCTGCACCTGCTGTAACTCCGGCAGCAGTACCGGCAAATGGAACGACAGCAGCTGTCACACAGACAACGGCACCTGCAGGCAACGTGGCAGGAACACCGACGACTCCTGTGAACGTCACGACGGCGAGAGTGACTCCGACCAATACAACGACGGGAACACCGGCCGTGAATCTGGATGAGACAGTGCCGCTGCAGGTTGCTTCGACGGCAGAGACAAATCCGTCGGGAGAAGAGACACCGACCGTAAAGGCAGGAGATATCGAAACTCCTAAGGCCAATGTGGACTTGGGCAACAATATGCACGTATGGTGGTCATGGCTTCCGCTTTCCGGAGTCATTGCAGGAATCATTGACAAGATATATACTAAAATAAAAGACAGAAAGAAGGATAAGGAAGAGGACGAGGACCAGGATAAGGAATCAGAAGAGGACAAGGATGTAGAACTGGATCCGAAGGAAGGCAAGGAAGATAAGGACGAGAATGAAAAGGCAGATCAGAATGACGGAAAGAAGGATGATTCTTTCGATCGCTGATTTGTACAATTCGAAACCAATAGATTTAGGAATAAGGGGTCAGAAGAACGCATGAGGCAAACTCAGAAAAAAAGTGAAAAAACGTATGAGCTGCTGAAGCATCTTCTGATCACCGTCACAGTTTTGGCGCTCTATCTGATTGGCCTGTCGATTCCGCTCATCGGAGTAAAAGAAGACATTGGCAGGTACAGTCTGATGAATACTTCTGCGATTGCCTCCATGCTGGGTATTTCCAGTGAAAGGCCCACCTTTATGGCACTCGGCATTATGCCTTATATCAATGCTTCAATATTGGTACAATGCATTTTCCTGTTTAGAAGCAAAGAGGCGAGGGCAAGAGTTTCACAGCGACGCCTTCAAAGATGGATTCTGGCGGTAACGGTTAGTATCGCATTGATCTATGCCTGGATCTGGACAGGGGAGATGAAATATTCGCCGGGCCTGTCAAGTGATTTCATGCGAATACTGGTCATCTTGCAGATGATGGTGGGAGTCGGAGTTTTATTCTGGCTGCTGGAGTGGAACAAACGCTCCGGGGTCGGAGACACCGCTCCCGTAATGATTGTGAATATTATTGGCGGCTTTCAGCGGACCCTTGGAGGATCAGACCTTACTGATTACAGGGGTCTGCTGATTCTGTGTATAGGTGTCGTAGCAGTTACCCTTTTTATGGAAAATCATTTTATACGTATGCCGCTGCAGAGAGTGTCGATTAATAATGCCCATGTCCACAATAACAATATTGCATTCAAATACAGCCCCATCGGAGCAATGCCGGTAATGCTTGCATCAGCGGTGTTTCTGCTGATTACAATGATTTTCCGGGTATGGCTTTTGATAGATCCTTCGAGCAGAATCGCATTGACGGCGATAAAGAGACTGGTCACAACGGATGAGTTGGGGGCAGGCGTGTATATACTCATTATTATGGGACTGTCCGTGCTGTTCAGCTTTATTATTTTAAACCCGGGTGAAATTGCGGAAGGTCTTCAGCGGGCAGGGGACAGTATCGTGAACGTTCCTGCAGGAAGACGGACCAAAAGATATCTGGTAAGACGTCTGCTTCTGCTGAGTCTTATAAGCGGAGCAATACAAAGCGCAATCTTCGCGATAACACTGCTTTTGGCAAGACAGGGAGTGATCGATCAGAAATTCACGATGATTCCGATGAACGTGATGATGCTGGTCAGCTTCTTCTGCTCGGTTTTCCAGGAACTTCGGGCGTACTACAGGTATGATCGATACAATTTTTTCCTGTAATGACCGGAACCTCTTGAGGGTGTTTGCAATTGCTCGTACTGGATGCGAGCCGAAAGATTTGGTGACAGGAAACATGGCAAAATGATTTTTGCAGATGAGATAAGAGGACTTTATGATTTATTTTATCCCGGCATGGTATGAAGGACGCGGATGGACGGAGCGGGAACAGGTCTGGTACATTCCGGGAAAAGCGGCGGAGTTTGACGATACGGTCAAGCAGGTGCAGCTTTTTTCCCGAGGTCATTTATTTCCATATCAGATTATGCTGCTGAGCTATGCGCCGAATTTTCGGCATTTTCTTCATCGCCAGAGCATTTTCCGGGCAAATTACTGGTCCGCCTTTGATGCGATTCAGTGCATCAGACGAAAGAGTCCCGCGGTTGTGTCATTTCACGATCTGGTATGGCCGGAAGATGTGGAATTCGTATATTCCAGGTTTGCGGTGCTGGCTTTCAGAAACGGGCAGAAGTATGCCATGGTGGATTTCGGTGAAGGCGGCAACATGATCCAGGTGACCATGTACGGAGAAGATGGAAAAGTATCCAGGCTGAATATCTATGATGACCGCGGATTTTTGTCTGTGACAGTGGTTTATCGTGCGGGCGAACCGCTTTATGAACAGTATCTGGATGAAGCCGGCATCTGGAAAATTACGCGCTTTATTGAGGACGGCCACGTAGAAGTCAATCCGAAGAACGCGGAGTTTTTTATAAAGGATGGAATGACAGCCTTTCAGAAGATGCGATATGACAGTCTTGAAGAAGTGCTATATGAAGTGTGTCAGAGCTTTCTGACGGATTCCGGAGAAGAAGACATCTTTGTTGCGGCGATGCATGAACAGCATACAAAACTTCTCGCGAATTTGCTGAAAGGACGGCATACGGTTCTGTCCTTTTTTCAGGATCGGATGAAGCCTGTACAAAATCGCGTGATGCAGCAGTTTCTGGATGGCGCGGATTATATTGTGGCGGATACAAAGGAGAACGTGCGGCGGATCGAAAAGAGAATGGATCGGCATTATCCGAGAATTACGGCCATTACACCGTTTGATTCCAGGGTGGATCATGAAGTGAGTCTTGAATTTCCGGTTCAGAATGTAATGATCGTGGTGGACGACCTGGAGAAAAATTTTCTTGAAAAGATGCTGAAGACTGCAGGCAGTTATGCCTCAGGAAAGAAGAAAATTCTGCTGCATTTTTTCACAAGAAAAAGCGGATGGAATGTTTCCGAAGAACTGAAGAAAAAGATCAACGAGGTCTGGAAGAAAATGGTCGAAACGCCGCCGGCTTTTGAAGTGGATCAGTGCCTGGGAGCCATGGCGGTCAACAGAAAGATGCGGGAGAGCCGTCTGCTGGTGGATCTGCGGCCGATTCCGGATCAGTTTATGCAGATCACGGCCATGAGTATGGGAATTCCTCAGATTACGCAGGTGGAAACGCAGTATCTGATAAATGGAAGAAACGGGCATGCGATCAAAAGTCTCGAAGAGCTTCCAAAGTGGATGGACTATTATCTGGGAGATCTCGCACACTGGAATGATGCGAGAATCGCTGCTTACGAAATGAGCTCTGAGTTCAGCACACAGGAAATCAGGAAACGCTGGGAAGATGTAATCCGGCAGGTGGAGGACGGAAGTTAAGGAATGTTTCAGACAATGAATGTGGTCCAGCTTGGGGGAGAGGATCTGCGGAAAGTCTATGAGATACCTGCTGAGATGGACTGGTTCTATGAACCGGATTTAACTCTCGTCGGCAATCCTCCAAAAGAGAATGACGAGACAGAAGCGAAAGCAGCTTCCGCCAGGGATCGGAAACTGACAAAAATTCGCCAGTTTGATGCCGCCATTCTCCTGCGTCAGCCAACCTCAGAGGAAGCTGTTCTTCTGAATCGAAAAGTGCAGGCCTGTGGCCTCTTTGTCAGCAATGCGGTATCCATGAACGAAAAAGTGGAAAGGCTGCTGAAATGCAGGAGAGGCACGGTCATAAATGAGAAAAAGATACAGGAACTGATTCGGGAAAAGCTTCCCGCATATTACCAGGGATCTTATGGAGAAAAATGCCGACAGCAGGAGTTTGTTCCTTCGTGCAGCAAAAATAAAAAGATTGAATATTCAGGGTATCGGGGCATAACAATAGAGGGAAATTTTGGCGGGAAACTCCAACAGGCCGGATTCTGGACGACGAATGTCCCACTGTTTCCCGGAGAGAGCCTTGACTTCTGGCTGGAATTTCAAAAGGATCCATCGGTCAATCTGGAATTGCACATCAGAGGATTTGCGGAAGGGTCTGTGGACATCATTCCGGACCAATGGACATTTTCGGAAAATGAAATATCTTCAGGCGAATGCCTTACGATACATAATAGCGGTAAGCAGAAGGAAAATCTCTTTGTATCGCTGAATGCGAAGGGAAAGGGGAAGCTGAACATTATTGCTCTTCATGACCGCTGGTCAAGAGATGGGGCAGGCGTATTTCTGCCGGGCGGCGAGAGAATGACCACATCAGACCGTGAAGAAGCCTTTTTCTATTTCGATCCGGGAGATCTGAAACCGCCCCTTAACGTATATTTTTCCGGATACCGTTCAAAAGAGGGATTTGAAGGCTACAACATGATGCGAAGGACAGGAGCCCCATTTCTTCTGATCTCGGATCCGAGGCTGGAAGGCGGATGCTTCTACCTGGGATCCAAGGAATATGAGGATGGAATCTGCAGGCGGATTCAGCTGGCCATGAAGGATCTGGGGTTTTCCAGGAAGGATGTGATTCTTTCGGGAATCTCCATGGGAACGACGGGGGCCATGTACTACGGAGCAAAGATATCTCCGGGGTATGTGATTCTCGGAAAGCCCCTGGCAAGTCTCGGTTCCCTTGCGATGAAGGAGAGGATTGAACGTCCGGGTGTCTTTTCGACAAGCCTTGATATGCTCGGAAAGCTGGAGGGGGACCTTTCGATGGAAAGTGTCGGAAAACTGGATGAGAGGTTCTGGGATGTATTTCGCTCGGGAGACTGGTCCAAAACGACATTTTTTATCGCGTACATGATCGAAGATGATTATGACAGAAAAGCCTATGAGAATGTCCTCGAAAGCCTTAATCGGGTCGGAACGAGAGTGATCGGAAAGGGATTCCACGGAAGGCATAATGATAATACGGCAGGTATCGTGGAATGGTTTCAGAAGCAGTACCGAAATGTGTTAGAGAAGAACTATGAGCGAACGGAAAATGCGGAATAAAAAGAAAAAACGGACGCCGGAGAGTACAGACAGGGACATTCAGAGGGAAATGCCTGTAAGTAAGGACGGCAGATGGATTATCCTGTGGCGGGAATATTCTGCAAATACTTTTTTATACGGTGCCGCGATGCATTTTCTGGCAAAGGATGATGTGGAGTATGACAATCCGCTTCTTCCTCCGGGGACCGCGGTGAAAACCTGGATGTCGAAGACAAATTTTCAGAGAGATCAGCTGGAACCGGCTCTTCCGCTTATCGACGGGGAGAGGAGCTATCGGGTGCATCTTGAGGCGGACTGCGATGTGCCTTCCGGACTTTTGCTCAGGTTCAGCTTCTTTCAAAAAAACGGAACGCCGGAGGGGAATTTTGTCATGCGGGGAACGGATGCCGAATTCCGGTGCCCGATCCGAACCAATGACTACAATGTGGAACTCATTGCCGCAGGAGCGCACCATTTCCATTTTCATTATTTCAGTATGGAGGAACTGCAGGAACAAAAGGATGAAAAAAAAGAGACTGTATCGAAAAGAACTGAATAAGATACATGAATACATCCTGCAGTTTGAGGAACTGGACGATGATGCTCTTAAGTCAAAGACACAGGAATTTCGCAGCAGACTGGAGAATGGGGCCACAACGGATCAGCTGATGACGGAAGCCTTTGCCGTGGTGTGCGTAGCGGATCAACGAATTCTCGGCATGATGCCCTTTGATGTGCAGATCGAAGCGGCGATCGCTTTGCAGCGGTGCTGCCTTGCGGAGATGAGTACAGGAGAAGGAAAGACACTGACGGCGACGATGCCTCTGTACCTGAACGCGCTGACAGGTAAGAGCACAATTCTTGTGACGGCGAACGAATATCTGGCAATTCGTGATGCTGAGGATATGGGACCGGTGTACCGTTTTCTGGGACTTTCGGTGAGAGCAGGTGTGACGGCCAATCAGTCGGAGCAGCTGACCCGCGAGGAGAAGAGGGAACGCTATCAGGCGGACATCGTATATACAACGCATAGTATGCTTGGCTTTGATTATCTCTTTGAGAATCTCATTCCGTCGAAAGAAGACCGGTTCATGCGGGAATTCTATTATGTGATCATTGATGAGGCGGATTCCGTTCTTCTTGATGCGGCTTCCATGCCACTGGTCATTTCCGGAGCGCCGCGCGTACAGTCAAATCTGTACTCGATCTGCGATTTCTTTGTTTCGGTACTGGAAGAGAATAAGGATTATGAGATTGAGGATAAAGCGGTCTGGCTGACAGATGAGGGGGCAAAGTATGCCGAGCACTTTTTCGGTATTGACAATTTCTACAGCCGGGAAAATTTTGAGATCAATCGACATGTGACACTGGCCCTACGGGCGAGGACGATTTTCAAGAAACAGAAGGATTATATGGTCTCCGATGAAAATGAGATTATTCTTCTGGACGATGGTACAGGACGCAGGCTTCCCGGAATGAAAATGCGGGGAGGCCAGCATCAGGCCATTGAGGTAAAGGAAAAGGTGCCTTTAAGTCAGGAGCAGCGTTCGGTGGCATCCATCACGTTTCAGAATCTGTTTCTGATGTTTCCGAGAATGGCCGGAATGAGCGGAACGATGTATGACGCAAGGAAGGAACTGCGTTCTGTTTATCATAAAAAGGTTGTGAAGATTCCGACCAATAAACCTAAGATTCGGAAAGATCTGCCTGATCGTTTCTTTATGACGGCGGATGAACAGTACAGAGCCGTCGTGGAAGATGTGAAGGAACGCCACGCAACCGGTCAGCCGGTGCTGATTATTACGCCGACCATTCAGGATACCGGTATTATTTCACACTTCCTTCTGGATATCAGTATCCCGCACAGCGTGCTCAATGCCAGTAATGCCTTCTGGGAGGCGGATATCATTAAAGAGGCCGGCCAGGTGGGAGCGGTCACGGTATCTACCGGCATTGCAGGCCGGGGCACGGATATTAAACTGAGCAGAAAAGCGAAAGAACTTGGAGGCCTTGCGGTGATCGGAATCGGTCGGATGGCCAACAGCCGTATGGAAGGTCAGGCCAGAGGACGGTCCGGACGACAGGGGGATCCTGGTATCAGTCAGTTTTATGTATCTCTGGAAGATGAGGTCGTCAAGGTTCTTGGAGAAGAACAGGTGGAAAAGATGCTGAACAGGCGTCACCCCTATTCCAGACGACGCCTGAAACAGCTGATCAACGGCGCTCAGTCGATGAAAGAAGACCAGGCCGTGGCGAGCCGGGAGCAGGCGGTAAAATATGACCGTGTCCTGAAACGACAGCGTACGATTCTTTATGCGGCCAGGAACCGCCTTCTGGATCAGGGATCGGTATCCCGGGAAACGATGGAGACGATTATTTCCGAAGTGATAGAAGATTTTGTGCAAAGGCATCCGCGCTCGGGAAGACAGGAAGTGAATCGCTTTGTCCTTGATTATCTGTCTTTTCGCCTGGATTTTATCTGGAATGCGGACTGGAGAGGCAGGAGAAAACTGAAAAGGCGTCTTCGAAATTATGCGCTCGGCCTTTATGAGGAGAAAACGAAGGAGTTCCGTTCAGAGGAAGAATGGCAGGCCTATCTTCGAAGGTGTATACTGAAGGCATTGGACGAATCGTGGATTGAGGAAGTGGACTATCTGCAGCAGCTTCAGTATGCCAGCGCGGGCATAGCGACAGCTCAGCGAAATCCGCTTTTCGAGTATAGTGAGGAAGCATATCAGGCTTTTGATGAGATGAAGGCGGAGATGAAGAGAAAAATCGTACGGAATGTGTTCCTCGGTTCGACAGAATATGACGCAGAGGGAAACATGAAGATTGTATTTCCCTGATTTTGATAAAAGGTGGCAGTCAAACTATGGTTTATAATTTTAATCTAGGCATAGGCTGGGCGTCCAGTGGTGTGGAGTATGCCCAGAGTTACCGGTGCCGTGCGTTCCATGAGGAACACATCCCCGCAAAATTTATTTTCACGGATATGTTTCCGACGGAAAATATTGAACATATGACAAGGAATCTGGGATTTGATGATTCCGAGATCATCTGGCTGTATTCTTTCTTTACGGATTTTGATATTTCCCCGGTGACCTTTACACGGACGGACCTCGAGAAGATGTTTTCGGAGCAGCCGGTGAGCTATTCCAGGGACGGAAAGATCGGAAGGTATTATTTCAAAGGACAGGGAAATTTCTGGACCGTATATTTTGTGGACGGGAAGAGAGATCTGGTGCATCGTGTAGAATATGTATCCCGGGGCTATTTGATCCGCAAGGATTATTTTACTTCCGGCCATCTGTACTCGGAGTATTATGCGCCGAAGGGCGGAAGAGCGGTTCTGTATCTGCGAAGGTTCTTTAACAGGGACGGATCAACAGCATATGAGGAAATCGGGCGCGAAGGCAATGTCGTCTACCGATTTCCGCATCATATCCTGTATTCCAAGGAAGAACTGGTGGCCTTTCTGGTAAAGGAACTGAATCTTACGGAGAAGGATACCGTACTGATCGATCGGACAACGGGCATCGGTCAGGCTATTCTGGAAAATGCAGGCCGGGCAAGAGTCGGCATTATCGTTCATGCGGATCATTACAGTAAGAACATGACCAATGATCACTACATTCTCTGGAATAATTACTATGAATATGATTTCGCAATGCACAGGCACATCTCTTTCTACATTGTATCTACGGATGCGCAGAAGCGTGTGATGACGGAGCAGTTCCGAAAGTATGCCGGATTTTCACCGGACATTATTACGATACCGGTGGGAAGCCTGAAGAAGCTCAGATATCCTTCGGAAAAAAGAAAGCCGTTCAGCATGGTCACCGCCTCGAGACTTGCCTCGGAAAAACACATAGACTGGGCGATTCGGGCCTGCGTCATGGCACATGATAAGGTGCCTGATCTGACACTGGACATTTATGGCGAAGGCGGAACCCGGAAGGAACTTCAGAAGCTGATTGACGGATTTCATGCGGGAAATTACATCAGGCTCATGGGACAGTATGATATGCGGGATGTCTATCAAAATTACGAACTGTATCTTTCCGCTTCTACGAGCGAGGGATTCGGGCTGTCACTTATGGAGGCCGTGGGAAGCGGCCTTCCGATTGTCGGTTTTGATGTGCCTTATGGAAATCCCACATTTATTGACGATGGAAAGAACGGGCATCTGCTGCCATATGATGAGGATATTGCAGGAATGGAAAGGGTCAATGCTCTGGCAAAAGGAATTGTCACTTATTTTACAAAGGACAATCAAAAGGCTTTTCATGAGCATTCCTATGAGAAGGCTTCTCAATATCTGGTGAAGGAGGTTGCGGCACGTTGGAAAAAATTGATCGGATAGAAACCCCGGTGCTGATTCTGGACCATTATGATGCGATGTCGGATATGCTGAGGAGATCTTTACGAAGCGCCGGCTTTACGGGACCTGTTGTGGTGTTGGAAGACGACGGCTTTCTTCCGGAGGATACGATCAGCCTGTATCACTGGTTTATCGATGATCCGAAGCAGAAAGACGGAAGGGCACGCTTTTTTGACCAGATTGATCTTCCGGATTACTGGCAGATTACCGGAACGAATCAGAGCGGAGAAGTCTGGGACATGGAAGATAAGCGTGGAGAAATCCTCTATTCAAATCGTGATCCCAGGCAGCAGCGTCTGGTTCGTGAAGTGCGGTGGAATGATCGGAAGGGAACGGTTCGTTTCGTTGATTATTATGACAATCATGGCAGACTGTACGGACGCATGAACTGTGATGAAGACGGAAATGAGTTTCAGATGTCCTGGTTCGATGGTGCGGGAAGAGAAGTGATCACCGAAAATAAGAAAACGAACGATATTATTCTGAACAGAGACGGGAAGCTTATGGTCTTCAGAAGAAAGACGGATTTTGCGGCATTCTTTCTGAAGGAGTATGAGAGAGTCAACAAAATCCGTATCACGGATCTGTATTACAACTCCCTTTCCTGGCCGTTTTTTGTGTCCATTGAGCGAAAGGAGGAACGCCGAAACGGAGATCTTCTTTTCTGGCAGGAGGGACCGAGGCCTGATGTGCCGGGAAATATGCAGATGATTTTTTCCGGACAGACGAATACACGTCATGTGTATGTGCAGAACCGGAAAAGCTTTGAGCGCCTGATAAATGCCGGAGCTTCCAAAGACATGACGTCTCCGCTGGGATTTGCCTATTCCTATGAGAAAAAAAATACACACAGCAGGGACGTACTCATCTGCACGAATTCGGATCAGGTGGAGGGGCTCGAGGAGCTTGCAAAGCGGTTTCCGAAGCTGCAGTTTCACGTTGCGGCAGTGACGGAGATGTCTCAGAAGCTGCTGGATAAGGGCAGGTATGCAAATATTTCCCTTTATCCGAGTGTCGGTCGGAAGACGGCGGACAGCCTTTTTCTAAAATGCGATTATTACCTGGATGTAAACCGGGGAGGAGAAATTCTCGATGCGGTGCGAAGAGCATTCTTAAATGATCAGCTGATACTGGCCTTAAATTCCACGGCGCACAACCGGAAATTTACGGCAGAAACACATATCTTTTCGGATATCTCAGGTCTTATGGAATATCTGGAAACGGTTTTGGAAAACGGAAATCTGGATAGGGCATTAAAAGAGCAGAATGATGCTGCCATGGATGAGGCGGCAGATACCTACAAAAAGATTCTTGAGAAGGTCTGAGAAAGGATAATTGGCATGGCAGGATTTGTAAATTTCATAAAAAGCATATTGTTTGGAAAAAGTATGGCGCCCATTGACGTGGTGATCGTGCTTGAATGGATTCTTACGGCATATGGAATAGGAATGACCATCAGCACGAAACATCTGATTACGAAGATACTGAACATCCTGGTTACGATTCTGTGGGTCGTGTGCGCCGTAAAGAACATGATAGCGTATTGGTAAACGGTCAGACCTGCAGGCAATGGACGGATGGCGGGAGATGTTTGTGAGAAAAGTAAAATTGAATAGACATTGTTCCGTCTGGAAACCGGGATTCCGATTGTGTATTCTGGCAATTCTGGCTGCGGTCTGGGTTTCTTCCTGCGGCAGTGGTTCGGATACAGCAGGGGGAGGAGATACGGCGTCCGGATCCCGGGAGACAGTCACCGAGGTATCGATGCCGGAAGCGTCAGGGAGTACCGTGTATCAGAATGATGCCGGAACAATTGTACTTGATGCCTCCCATACTGAGGACGGCTACGTCATGATAAAGTACACCGGCGAGGCCGATAAGGTTCAGGTACAGATCACGGATCCGGATAATGTGCGTACGCCATTTCCATTAAAGATCGGGGAATATGAAGCCGTGGACTTTACCGATGGAGACGGACAGTATCAGGTCAGCGTGCTGGAGCATACCAGCGGAGATGATTACGGTGTGGGATTGTCAGAGACCTTGGATATAAAGCTCTCCGATGAATTTGAACCGTTTCTGTATCCGAATCAGTATTGTGACTACAAGGCGGATGCGACTTGTGTGAAGAAGGGAATGGAACTGTCGGAAAAATCTTCAGATGACCTGAACTTCATACAGAATGTCTATAATTATGTCACGAAAAATATCAAATACGATGAGGCAATGGCTGAAAACATTCCGGACAATTATGTGCCGGATCCGGATGCCACGATGAAGAGCGGTAAAGGGATCTGCCTGGATTATGCTTCACTGACAGCGGCCATGCTTCGTTCACAGAAGGTGCCGACAAAAGTAGAAGTCGGCTATTCGGGAAATGCCTATCATGCCTGGATCAGTGTGTGGACGAAGGAAACGGGCTGGGTAGACAAAATCATTCGCTTTGACGGAAGTACCTGGACACTGATGGATCCTACACTTGGGGCCAATAACGACAATGCCAGTGTAAAGAAATATATTAGTGACGGATCAAACTATACGTTACAGTTTACGTATTGAGAATATATAAGTTTCTGCAAATGCAACAGGTGAGAGAGCTTCTGTTTGCCGGAAGATAGTTTTTTCGGCAGATGGGAAAACACAGGAAGAGAACGACATGGCAGAGGATAAGAAAAAAAAGAAGACGTCTGCAGTGGCCGATGATCTGTATCTGGCTGACTGGTCGGAACAGATGGCACAGGTCCTGCAGGCGGGGCTTACACCGGAGGACGGACTGGAACTTCTTGAGGAAGAGGCGCTCGACGGCTCCGAAGAGAAAAAAATCCTGACAGGGATGATTGATGCCATCCGGACGAAGGGAGAACTCAGCGAAGCCATGGAAGATGCCGGAGTTTTTCCGTCAGATATGATCCGTATGGTAAAACTCGGAGAACGCACCGGGAATCTGGAGCAGATTCTCCGTTATCTGAAGGATACATACGAACGACAGGATGCGTTGAAGAAGAGCATCTGGGCATCAGTGATTTATCCGCTGGGGATCTCTCTTGTGGTAGTTGGCCTTATCTGTGTGATTTTGATTTTTGTCATGCCTGTATTTCAGAGAGCATATAAGGCTCTCGGCATGGAAATGACGGGACTTTCTCTGATATTTGCAAAGATAGGAAACTGGCTCGCAGGAGTCGGCCTTCCGATACTGATTGCCGTCTTTGCAGTGATTTTTGCAGTGCTTCTGGTTCAGGGAATGCGAAGCAGGAAAGAGGGAAGGATTCCCTTTGCAGGTATTCTTCGGGAAAATGAAGATCTTGTGAGATGCCGTTTTGCGGGGGTTATGGCACTGAGCTTTGCCGGAGGCATGACTGCGGAAGAAGGACTGGAAATGGCACAGGACCTGAATGATTCTTCCGAGTTTGATAAGAAAATCAGGATATGTCAGAAGCAGATGGACGGGGGAAAAGAGTTCAGCGATGCGGTAAAAGAGTCCGGCATTTTTACGGGACGTGAGTCAAGAAGAATCCGGATCGCGGAGAAGACAGCCACGCTCGATACGGTTATGCAGGAAATCGCGGATGATCTGCAGATTTCCATTGACGAGGAAACAGACCGACGGGCAGGCAGGCTGGAACCGATTCTTGTGGTTGTGCTGACGGTGATCACGGTCCTGATTCTTTTGTCCGTGATGCTGCCGCTTCTGGGAGTTATGAGTATTTTGTAATCCGGGAGTAAGGAACGCAGGATAACCGTTCCGGATCCGGCACTTCTTTGCATTTTTATCCTTGAGGAACTTTTGATATGGAGTATGGCAAAAGAAGAGAAAGACATATGAGAAATATTGTCCGGATTGTGATATATGCTTTGCTTCTCGCTCTTTTTATCGTTGCCCTTGCTTTACTGGGAAATCGGGATCGGACAAGAGAACTTGAGACACTGACCAATGCCGTGGAAGAGGATGTCTCCGCCTTTTATGCGAGAAACGGCTACTATCCGGATACTGTTGAAGTACTGCAAAATGAATATGGCCTGACTTACGATAAAGACCGATATTATATCGGTTATGATCTGCGAGGGGCAAATATCCGGCCGTATATTAAAGTTGTGGAACTTGGAAAATAAACATGTAGAGTCTCTTTATGACTGCGATTGCATAAGGCGTCATCAGATTTTATACAGCATCAAAAAGAAGGAGGAATGGATGAGATATAGAAATGCTGGGAGGATGAGAATCCTGATACCGATATTGCTCTTTCTTGTGATGGCAATCCTTCTGATGAGCCAGACAGCCATGGGCGCGGGAATCTATGCCCGTTCCCAGGAAAAAGAATCAAAGTATTTTGAAGAGACAACATTTTCGGATTACATACGGACAAAAATAGGTGCCGTCAACAAAGAAGGCAGCGTGCGGATCGGTCACATTGGCAAAAGAGACGCCCTGTTTCTGCAGGATGACTCGGAAAACGGAGAATATGAAACCGTACTGTATGTGTATAAAGGATCGCTGATGGAACAATACGGACCATCATCCGGAGATATTTCCATGAAAGCGGGAAGCAGAATCCTCGAGGCGGAAGACCTTCGTCTGTCGAAGTCGGACGATCACTGCATCAGGTGCAGCCTTAAACAAAAGGGAACCTGGCAGGACACATATGTGTTTGTGACCGGTAAGATCGGAAAATAAAGAGGATTGTATACAGCGATAATAAGGAGCCCACATTCGAGGTAAGGCACGTTCGCTGAGGGAAGAGTTGCAAAGAAAACAATGCTGTGAGGAGGAGATGGCAGGGTGAGATTTTCCGGCCGGAGAAAAGAAAAGCTTGATCGAACTGAGACAGAGAGCCGTCATGTCTGGCTTTTTTTGCTGGAAATATGTCTGTCCATCGTCATTTTTGTAATTGCTTCCGTTGTCATTCTGACTGTCTTTGTGGCGGGACATCAGAAAAACATTCATGCAGAAGAGCTCCACATTGTGAATACGGATTTGGAAAATGTGGAGGAACTGATTCGAAGCACTGATCGTGTGGAAGATTTGGAAAAGAATATAGCGTCTGCTTATGACATATCCGATAAGGATAAGTCAGGATGGACTATTTCTTTGAATGAGCAGTATGATCTGATCGTCACGGAAAAAGAAGAAAAGGATGATCTCTACACGTTTCAGCTGACCTTAAAGAAAGACGGCAGGAAGGAAGCGGAATCACTGACTGTCAGGCATGTGATGCAGAAAGAGTGAAGCGATAATGACACAGGAACGGAAAGAACGAAATCGCGGAACGAAGGTATGGGGAATCGGTCTGCCTCTCATTATGGTGGTTTTTGTGATATTGTGCCTGATAACGATGGCGGTGCTGTCTCTTTTGACCTCTCTGCGGGCGGAAAAAATAGAAGAAGAAAGCTTTCGGACGTTTCAGCAGCGCACAGTGATGGAAAACGCTGCAGAAGAGCGGATTGCGGCATATAATCGGAATCTGACTTTACATCCGGATACAGCGAAGGAGGAAGTCTCTTTTACCGTGGACGGATCCGGAAAGATATCCGATGAATCAAAAAGTCAGGAAGACAATTCGGGAGAAGATGCAGCTGACAGAAAGCTGGAAGTGACGTTAAAGCGGACAAAGGATGGAGAGAATGCGTTTTACCGGGTTGTGAAGTGGAAGACTGTGATCGGTCACAAAAATGAATCACAGACACGCCAGGGTATTACGTTTGGTAAAAGTAAGCCTGAATAATCAGAACTTTGGAGAGAATTATGAATCAGAGTGCGGAACAGATATTGAGAAAGGCTGTGGAACTTGGATGTACGGATATTTTTGTAGTTGCCGGCAGCGAGGTAATGGTACGAATCAGTGGAAAAATCATTCCGCTTGAAACAGAAAAAAAGGACGGCGTTGCCGGTGAATCAGCGGCATCTGCGGAAGGCACTTCGGCGTTTGGCGGCAGTCGTCTGACTCCGGAAATGACACAGAAACTTATCGGGGAAATTTACGATATGGCCGGTGAGAGAAGCATGGATAAGCTTCTTGAGTCCGGGGACGATGACTTCTCTTTTTCCATCAGAGGGTTCTCCCGTTTTCGAATGAATGCATATAAGCAGAGAAATTCGCTGGCGGCGGTAATTCGTGTGATTGCGTTTGAGATACCGGATGCTGACAAAATGAACATTCCGGAGTCCATCATTCGACTTTCCGACAGTAACACAGGGCTGATTCTGGTAACGGGGCCGGCGGGCAGCGGCAAGTCTACGACGCTTGCGTGCATGGTGGATGCCATCAATCGGAACAGGGCAGCCAATATTGTGACACTGGAGGATCCGATCGAATACCTGCATAAGCACAAGAAGAGCATTGTGAGCCAAAGAGAAATTCATAATGATACGCTTAGCTATGTGAACGGACTCAGGTCGACTCTGCGTCAGAGCCCGGATGTCATTTTACTGGGAGAGATGCGGGATTATGAGACAATCAGCGTAGCGATGACCGCTGCGGAAACGGGACATTTGCTTTTGTCTACACTTCATACGATCGGAGCGGCAAATACCGTAAACCGGATTATCGATGTGTTCCCGGCAGATCAGCAGCATCAGATTTCCGTCATGCTGTCTATGGTTCTGAGGGCCATCGTATCTCAGCAGCTTGTGCCGACGGTGGATGGAGGTATGATTCCGGTATTTGAGGTAATGACCAATACGCCGGCGATCAGCAATCTGATTCGCAGCGGCAAGGCTTACCAGATCGACTCCATTATCGCTTCTCAAAAAGACGAAATGATTTCCATGGATGCATATCTTCTGAAAAAATACCATGAAGGAATACTTTCAAAGGAAACGGTCCGGAAGTATGCCATGAATCCCGAGACCATAGAGAGAAAACTATAATATATCCGGAGAATAAGCCGGGAATGCATGAATTCTGTCAGTGCTTTCCTGGCTGTTTTGATGAAATGCCATTCGCGGAAAAAACGAAAGGACATTGAAGCAGATGAATATTTGGCGTATGATGGAGACCGTGTTGGCCAGACGTTCCGATTCAACAGGAATGGGATGGCAGAGAAAAGTGCGATGAATGCATAAAGGGGACGCTAAGAGGAACCTGTCCCGAAAAACCTTGATTTATCAGGAGGAAATAGAAGTTATGAAACTTGGAATTGTTGGCCTTCCAAATGTAGGAAAGAGCACGTTGTTTAATTCACTGACAAAGGCCGGAGCAGAGTCCGCCAACTATCCGTTTTGTACAATCGATCCGAATGTCGGAATTGTGGCGGTACCGGATGAGAGACTGCAGCTTCTCGGCAAGTTCAGTCATTCGAAAAAGATCACACCGGCGACAATCGAATTTGTTGATATCGCAGGTCTTGTAAAGGGCGCATCCAAGGGCGAAGGCCTTGGGAACCAGTTCCTTGCAAATATTCGGGAATGCGATGCAATCGTGCATGTGGTTCGCTGCTTTGAAGACCCGAATATCATCCATGTGGACGGGTCGATTGATGCAGTAAGAGATATTGATACCATCAATCTGGAACTGATCTTTGCAGATCTGGAAGTTCTGGATCGCAGAATTGCCAAGACCGGAAAGGCCGCAAAGTCCGGAGCCGACAAAGCTGCAAAGCATGAGGTTGAGATTCTGCAGAAGCTGCACGACTGGCTGGAAGACGGCAAGATGGCCCTGACGCTGAACTTCGAAGATGAAGAGGACCAGAAATTCAAGAAGAGCCTCTTCCTTCTGACGGATAAGCCTGTGATCTATGCGGCCAATGTGGCGGACAGTGATCTGGCGGACGATGGCGCTTCCAATCCACAGGTGCAGGCAGTGCGCGATTATGCAAAGAAGCAGGGATCTGAAGTCTTTGCGGTCTCAGCTGAAATTGAGCAGGAAATTTCTGAGTTAAGTGATGACGAAAAGCAGGAGTTCTTTGAAGATCTGGGAATCAAAAAGTCGGGTCTTGATAAGCTGATTGCGGCGAGCTATCGTCTGCTTGGCCTGATGAGCTTTTTGACAACGGGCGAAGATGAAACACGTGCCTGGACAATCAAGATCGGAACAAAGGCACCGCAGGCGGCCGGTAAGATTCATACCGATTTTGAACGTGGTTTCATTAAGGCCGAGGTCATCAATTACAAGACCCTTCTTGACTGCGGCTCCTATCCTGCAGCCAGAGAAAAAGGACTGGTCCGTATGGAAGGCAAGGACTATGTGGTCCAGGACGGCGACGTGATTCTATTTCGTTTTAATGTGTGACATAAGTCGGTTGCAAGCGGCTGAGCACGGTGACTGCTTGCAGGCACAAGTGCTCAGACATTTGCAACGACAAGCATCATGAGGAAAAAAGCCACACGAACGAAGAGAGTGGGGCGATTTCCGAATGATGATTAGCACGGCGGGAATTGCGAAGCAATGGAGCCGTGCGTGCGACTTATGTCACCAAGATTAAGAGCAAGCGGCTGAGCACGGTGACTGCTTGCAGGCACAAGTGCTCAGACATTTGCAACGACAAGCATCATGAGGAAAAAAGCCACACGAACGAAGAGAGTGGGGCGATTTCCGAATGATGATTAGCACGGCGGGAATTGCGAAGCAATGGAGCCGTGCGTGCGACTTATGTCACCAAGATTAAGAGCAAGCGGCTGAGCACGGTGACTGCTTGCAGTATATAAAGTGAAGGTTATGTATGGATTATGAAATCAACTTTCCGCATCTGGGCATTTATCTCAATCATGTCGGAAAGAATATCAAAATCGGAAATTTTACAATTGCGTATTACGGCATTGTCATAGCAATCGGTATGCTTCTTGGCATTGCGGCAATTCTGAAACGGGCAAAGACCACCGGGCAAAAGCCGGATGATTATCTGGATATTTCGATCTGGTCGATGCTGATCGGAATTGTGGGAGCAAGAGCCTATTACGTGATTTTCGCGTGGGACTTGTATAAAGACAACCTGCTCAGCATTTTCAATTTAAGACAGGGCGGATTGGCAATCTACGGCGGTATCATTGCCGGAGTCATTACGGCATTTGTCGTTTCGAAAATCAAAAAAATGAAGTTTGCAACTGTGGCGGATACCTGTATCATGGGTCTTCCGATCGGACAGATTCTGGGACGATGGGGGAACTTCTTTAACAGAGAAGCGTTCGGACAGTATACGGATTCTCTTTTTGCCATGCAGCTTCCGGTATCGGCGGTCCGTCAAAATGAGATTACACCGGAAATGTGGAGCCATGCACAGGTAATCAAGGGTGTGCAGTATATCCAGGTGTCTCCTACATTTTTGTACGAAAGCCTCTGGAACTGCGGCGTGCTGCTGATTCTCTTTCTTATGAGAAACAGGACCAAATTTAAGGGAGAACTGTTTCTCATCTATGTGATCGGATACGGATTGGGAAGATTCTGGATTGAGACACTCCGTACGGATCAGCTCCTGATTCCGAATACTGGAATTCCGGTATCAATGGTCGTCTCCGCTGCAGCCGTTGTGGTGTCCGTCATTATTATTGCCGTACAGCACGCAAAGATGAGAAAGTCGGCTGCAGAAAAATGATAAATAGTTGAGTGCAGAAGAATGTTCACCGGACAAAACTATCCCCCCGGACGTGAATCAAAAACGATTTTGAGCGCCGGGGGATATGTTTTGCCGGTGAACATGACAAGACTTTTGAGAATGATAATACCATGTGAACTATCGGCTGCTGTCCCGCAAAAAAACGGTAATTTACCGGATTTCTGCGGGGCAGCTTTTTTCTGTGAAAAAACTGTGTATTCTGAATTTTTTGAGCAGTTGAATGCTTCCGCAAAACTTGCAATTCCGTGGAATATGGGGTAATATTTTAACAAGGTGGCACGAAGTGGGGGAAAATGTCACGAAATGGGAGAGCTTGTATGTTTATTGGGAAGTACAGTCATTCACTTGATACAAAGGGAAGACTGATTATCCCGTCCAAATTCAGGGAGGAGATCGGAGCGCGAAAGCTCGTTGTCTCACCATGGTGGGAAGAGGACCTGACGGTATTCCCTGAAGATGAATTTCAGTCATATATAGAATCTCTCGACGGGCTTCAGGGAAGCCCGGAAAAAATACGAAGAATTAAACGTTTTCTTTTGTCGAACGCAGAAGAGTGCAAGCTGGATACGCAGGGAAGAATTCTGATTGGGAAAGATCTCAGAAAGTTCGCCAAGATTGAGAAGGATGTTGTGATTACGGGCAACATGCAGTATTTCGAAATCTGGAATCCTGAAACATGGAGCAAGGTGGAAGAGAAACTCAACAATGCGGAAGAGATGCGCGATGAACTGGAAAGCCTGAAAATGATGTTCTGAAGGTTCGGAAAGTGAAGGGTAAAGGGGACATATTTCATGGAGTTTAAGCACATATCCGTACTGTTGAACGAAACCGTTGAAAGCCTTCGCGTAGATCCTCACGGGGTCTATGTAGATGGCACACTCGGCGGAGGCGGACATTCTTTTGAAATAGCAAAACAACTTGCATCTGATGGTCGTCTGATTGGAATCGACAGGGATGAGGCCGCGATAAAAGCCGCTGGGGAGAGGCTGGCAGCCTTTGGGGAGAAGGTCGTTCTGGTTCGCGGTAATTACAGTCAGATGGCTGACATCGTACACAATCTGGGATATCTTCATGTGAACGGAATCGTTCTTGATCTGGGTGTGTCCTCTTATCAGCTAGACACAAAAGAACGCGGTTTTTCTTACATGTCCGATGCCCCTCTGGACATGAGAATGGATCAGAGGGAGCAGCGGACGGCAAGTGATATAGTTAACGAAGCAAGTGAACATGAATTGTACCGAATCATTCACGATTATGGTGAGGAACGATTCGCGCAGAATATAGCGAAACATATCGTAGAACGAAGAAAAGAAAAGCGGATCGAAACCACAGGAGAACTGGTGGAGATCATCAAGGCTTCTATTCCGATGAAGTTTCGCAAGACGGGAGGCCATCCGGCAAAACGAACATTTCAGGCAATCCGCATTGAGCTGAATGGGGAGCTTACAGCACTCAGGGATTCTCTGGACGATATGATTGACTTGCTGGATGATGGCGGCCGTATTTCCATTATAACTTTTCATTCACTGGAGGACCGGATAGTGAAGGCGGCCTTTCGGAAAAATGAAAATCCATGTACCTGCCCGCCGGATTTTCCGGTATGTGTATGTGGGAAGAAACCAAAGGGCAGGATTATTACACGAAAGCCGATTCTTCCCTCGAAGGAAGAAATGGAGGAGAATCCGCGTTCGAAAAGTGCAAAGCTCCGAGTCTTTGAAAGAAAGGTGCTGGAACCCGAATGGCAGGATCTCATACTTCAGGAAAGATAAACAGAAAAAAAGGGAGAACTGTATATCTCACGGATGGGGCCGTGGCAAAGGAAGCACAATATCTGCCTGAACGGCAGGAGAAGCAGCGAAAACGGACGAAATCCAGGTCTGCTGCAAAGACGCGAAGGAAGGGAAAAAGCGTCAGAGCTTCTGTCACGGGAGTGGGGTATGCGGTTTTTATTTTGTTCATTTCCATATTGACGGTTGCGGCCTGCATCAGTTATTTGAAAAAGAAGGCTACCATTACGAGCCAGGTGGAAATGAATGAAGAACTGGCATCGGAACTTACAACATTAAAAAGCGAAAATGCGGCTCTTGAAGAGGATCTGAATAACAGTATCGACTGGGATCATGTTCGTGAAGTTGCTGTAAAGCAGCTGGGAATGAAATATGCGGCGAAGGATCAGATCGTGTGGTATAATACCGATGATGATTCCTATATCGTGCAATATAAAAAGGTACCGTCAGGAGATTAAAAGTCATTGAGCGATAATCACAGATCAGACCGGAATCGTGGAAGGACAGGATCCCGGTACAGAAGAAAAAACAAAACAGGAAGCGGCGGTGCAGCCAGAAGATCTGGCGGTGCGGCCGCTAAATTTAATTTACTGGCCAGAAAAAAACTGGCCGGAATTTTCATTGCGGCAGTGGTAGTGCTGATACTGCTTCTGATCAGAATCACCTATATCAATGCGGTCAGCGGAGAACAGTACAGTAAGCAGGTTTTATCAAATTCACAGGCAAATTACACATCCTCCACACTTGCCTATAAGCGTGGAGATATATTGGACAGCAATGGAACGATACTTGCGACATCGGAAAAGAAATACAATGTGGTCCTGGACTGCAAGATAGTCAACTCCGATAAGGATTATCTTGAGCCGACGATTAAAGCACTGGTCAGCCAGTTTAATCTTGATGAGGGTGATATGCGCACCCTCCTTTCCAATAGCAAAACAAAAAATTCACAGTACCAGATTGTAAAGAAGGATATTTCCATTCAGGAAAAGAAGGCATATGATGCCTATAAAAACGGAACGGATGAAAAACCTCTGACAGATGCGGAAAGCAAGGAGAGATCCAATGTGAAGGGCATCTGGTTTGAAGAAGATTATGTCCGGAGTTATCCTATGAAGTCACTGGCCTGCAACGTGCTGGGCTTTACTTATGGAAATGACCAGGCCGACTGGGGTATTGAAGGGTATTACAATAATACCCTCAAGGGCGTGGACGGAAGAAAATACGGATACTGGGGATCGGATTCCGAAATCGAGCAGACGATTGTGGAACCGGTGGACGGACAGTCTGTCAGACTGACACTTGATTCCAATATTCAGAAAATCGTCGAGAAGTACATAAAACTTTTCAATGACACCTATAAAGACGGACCGGATGATTCCGGAGAGGGAGCTCAGAATGTCGGAGTTGTAGTCATGAATCCGAACACAGGTGCAATTCTGGCCATGGCCGGATCGAAACCGTTCGACTTAAACAATCCGAGAGACCTTTCCCCTTTTTATTCCGAAAAAGAAATCAGCGCCATGACCGGGGAACAGAAAACGGAAGCATTGGAAGATGTCTGGAAAAATTTCTGTATTTCCGATGCATATGAGCCCGGTTCGGTATTTAAACCGGTGGTGATGTCTTCGGCTCTTGAAGACGGGACACTGAAGGGAAATGAAACATTTGTCTGTGACGGCGGTGAGGTCGTTTCCGGAGTGACGATCAAATGCTCCAATACGGACGGGCACGGAAAGGAATCTCTGTCTGATATCATAAAAAATTCCTGCAATGACGGAATGATGCAGATCGGAGCCAAGCTTGGAATCGATGAGTTTGCAAAGTATCAGAGACTGTTCGGATTCGGTTCAAGAACAGGAATTGATCTTTCCGGAGAGGCGACAGGCATCATCGGAGCATCGGATACGATGGGATCCGTCGATCTTGCCACCGCTTCTTTCGGGCAGGGATTTACCTGCACTATGATTCAGGAGGCTTCCGCGATCTCTTCCGTCATCAACGGCGGATATTACTATCGCCCGCATCTGGTCAGTGCAATAGAAGACAGCAGCGGATCAGTCATTCGTTCCTATGACCGGGTTCTGATGAATCAGACCATTTCCACAGATGTATCGGATATGGTAAAATCCTACATGAAAGCGAGTGTGGATGACGGAACGTCCGTCTACGCCAAGGTGGACGGGTATTCCATGGGCGGAAAAACAGGCACGGCTCAGAAAATTCCGAGAGGAAATGGAAAGTATCTGGTGTCATGGATCGGCTTTGCTCCATATGACAATCCGCAGGTTCTGATATACACGGTTGTGGATGAGCCGAATGTCAAGGAACAGGATGATAACCGTTATCCGCAGTGGATTTCACGGGACATTTTGAAGGAGGTACTTCCGTACCTCGGCATTTATCCGGATGAGAAATCTGATCCGTCGGATCCGCATCTGAATATGGATCTGACAAATCCAAACGGTGATGCGGTTGCAGACACGACTGCAGATACCAATGTTCCGGAACCGCAGGGAACAGAGGAGGCTTCGGATACAGCCGGCGGCAATACAAAGGAAACCGACGGCTATACGAATGAAGAGGCAGCTCTGGCACAATAAACGTCTTTTTGGGGGAAATGAAGTATGGTACAGCTGACAGCAATCTTACCTGTGTTTATTGCATTTGCGATAAGCGCTATTCTGGGACCGATCGTGATACCGGTTCTGAACAGACTGAAAATGGATCAGACGGAACGTGACTTCGGTGTGAAGTCTCATTTAAAGAAAAACGGCACGCCGACAATGGGCGGAATCATGATTCTCATTTCGATTACGGTAACGTCTGTATTTTTTATCTGGAATTATCCGAAGATCGGACCTGTTCTGTTCCTGACGCTTGCGTTCGGACTGATCGGTTTTCTGGATGACTATCTGAAAGTTGTCAAGAAACGCTCGGACGGACTGTATCCGCGTCAGAAGTTTGCACTTCAGGTAGTGGTGACACTTATCTTCTGTATCTATCTTGTGAATCTGCCGGGGATGTCTCTTGAACTGAGACTGCCGTTTACGGGAGGCGCAATGTGGAATATCGGTTGGTTTGCATATCCGCTTCTTTTCCTTGCAGTGATCGGTACCGTCAATGGGGTGAACTTTACGGATGGCCTCGACGGACTGGCATCTTCCGTAACAGTTGTTGTATCTGTATTTTTTATCTGGAATTATCCGAAGATCGGACCTGTTCTGTTCCTGACGCTTGCGTTCGGACTGATCGGTTTTCTGGATGACTATCTGAAAGTTGTCAAGAAACGCTCGGACGGACTGTATCCGCGTCAGAAGTTTGCACTTCAGGTAGTGGTGACACTTATCTTCTGTATCTATCTTGTGAATCTGCCGGGGATGTCTCTTGAACTGAGACTGCCGTTTACGGGAGGCGCAATGTGGAATATCGGTTGGTTTGCATATCCGCTTCTTTTCCTTGCAGTGATCGGTACCGTCAATGGGGTGAACTTTACGGATGGCCTCGACGGACTGGCATCTTCCGTAACAGTTGTTGTATCTCTTTTCTTTACGATTGCTTCACTGATTCTACATTCCGGGACAGCTCCGATTTCGGCAGCTGTAATGGGTGCTCTGATGGGCTTCCTTCTCTGGAACGCGTATCCGGCGAAAGTCTTTATGGGAGATACGGGCTCTCTTGCATTGGGCGGATTTGTAGCGGGAATGGCGTACATTCTTCAGATGCCGCTGTATATTCTGCTCGTAGGACTCATTTATCTGATTGAAGTTCTTTCCGTCATGATTCAGGTAGCCTATTTCAAATATACAAAGAAGAAGTACGGAGAGGGCCGCAGAATTTTCAAAATGACACCGATCCATCATCACTTTGAGCTTTGCGGATGGTCGGAGACAAGAGTCGTTGCGGTGTTTACTATTATTACTGCGCTTCTGGCACTTCTGGCTTTGCTGGCACTGTGATACAGGATGATTGATTTTACATATCTGTCAAGAATCATATTTGACACATATCGATAAGGAAAGGCAATGATTATGGATTTTAAAGGAAAGAAAGTTCTGGTATATGGTTCGGGAAAAAGCGGCATCGGAGCTGCCAACCTTCTTGTAAAGCTCGGAGCGCTGCCGATTGTTTTTGATGAGAAGGAGGGACTGAAGCCGGAGGATATTCTTTTGAAACTGGAAAGTCCCGATAAGGCGAAGGCAATCTGCGGAAAGTTTCCGGAAAACTTGTTTGAAGAACTTGATCTGGCGGTTTTAAGTCCCGGCGTACCATGTGACATCCCGAATGTTCTGGCACTGAAGGCTCACAATATTCCGATCTGGGGTGAAGTGGAGCTGGCATATCGTGCGGGACATGGCCGTGTTCTGGCGATTACGGGTACGAACGGAAAGACGACAACCACATCACTGGTTGGCGAAATAATGAAGGCTGCGGTACCGGAAGTATTTGTGGTCGGAAATATCGGCAATGCATATACCGGTGCGGCACTTTCCACGACGGAGAATTCCACGGTGGTTGCGGAAATATCGAGCTTTCAGCTGGAAACAATCGATACGTTTCATCCTCAGGTTTCCGCAATCCTCAATATCACGGAGGATCACCTGAATCGTCACCATACAATGGCGGAATACATTCGTGTGAAGGAACTGATTACAAAAAATCAGACGAAAGACGATGTCTGCGTTCTGAACTATGAAGATGAGACACTCCGGAAATTTGGAGAAGATCAGTGCCCGGCGGATGTGTTCTGGTTTTCCTCAAAAAGGAAAATGGAAAACGGAATTTATCTGGACGGTGACGAGATTGTTCTCACAAGAGACGGCAGAGACGACCATCTCCTCAATGTGAATGATCTGATCCTTCTCGGAACACACAATTATGAAAATGTCATGGCAGCCATAGCTATGGCATACTCCGCAGGCGTGGAGCTCAATACGATTGTGCGGGTGGCCAAGAACTTTCATCCTGTAGAACACAGAATTGAATATGTCGCAACGAAGCACGGAGTCGTCTGGTATAATGATTCGAAGGGAACAAACCCGGATGCCGCTGTGAAGGGAATTCAGGCAATGAAGTGGCCGACGCTTCTGATCGCGGGAGGTTATGACAAGGGATCTGACTATCATGAATGGATCCGGTCTTTTGATGGTAAGGTCAAATATCTTGTTTTGGAAGGGAAAACGAGATTTGACATTGAAAAGACTGCTCTGGAATGCGGTTTCCCGAAGGAGAAAATTGTATTGTTCGAAAATATGCATGAAGCAATGGACTTCTGCAGAGATCATGCAGAGCCCGGCGATGCGGTTCTCCTTTCTCCGGCCTGTGCTTCCTGGGGAGAATTTCCGAATTATGAGGTAAGGGGAGAAAAATTCAAGGAATATGTCAACACGGAGGTCTGAATACCGCAGACGACTGAGAAGACGCAGAAAGATTCAAAGGATTCTGGCAGTGGTGATCGTATTTGCTGCTTTGGTTGTCATTTTCTTTGTGGCATTTCCGCTTGAAACCGTAAAGGTGAGTGGAAATACACATGAAAGTGCGGAGCACATTACGGATCTTGTCCTGGAAACACCGAGCGCCGATAATACAGTACTTGCCTTTTTAATGAATCGGAACAGACAAATCCGAGGAGATGATTTTGTGGAATCTCTGAACGCAGAAATGGCCTCTTCCAATGCACTACGTGTCCGGGTTACGGAAAAGAGAATAACCGGGTACATCAAACAGGGGCAGAAGTATTATTATATTGGAAAAAAAGGATCCGTCCTTTTGATAAGTTCAAAGACCTGGTCCGGTGATGGAATTCCCGAAGTAGACGGTCTGGAGCTTTTAACGGATGTGCACAAGGGAGAGACACTTCCGATTCGCGGAACGAAACCATTTGTTCTTCTGGACAATCTGAAAAGTCTCTCGGATTTTTACAGAATTCCGCCTGATAAGGTAACATTTTCAGACGATTATTCCATGACACTCCACTATGGAAATGTACAGGTGCTGATGGGCAGCGGTACAAATCTTGAAGATCGGATGAAGCAGCTTTCCGGTATTTTGAAAAAAATGGACGATACCTGGTCAGGAACGCTTCATCTGGAAAATTATACAAGCGCGCAGGGGCAGGTTGTATTTGACCGCAGCTGATATAAAAATTGCTTGCTAATTGAGGCAAAAGTCTTTATCATAAGACTGTATAAGTCTATTGAAAAGAATATAAGTCTTCTTCAGAATTAGAATTACCGCTGGGCGTGAGCGGATAAGGAGGAATTAATTTTGTTAGAAATCACATCGAATGAGGCTGAATCTGAAGCTCGCATCATCGTGGTTGGTGTCGGCGGTGCCGGCAATAACGCTGTCAACCGTATGGTCGATGAGTCGATCGGTGGAGTAGAGTTCGTAGGAATCAATACGGATAAGCAGGCACTTGCACTTTGTAAGGCTCCGACAATCGTACAGATTGGTGAAAAGGTAACCAAGGGACTTGGTGCCGGGGCAAAGCCGGAAGTCGGCGAGCAGGCTGCAACCGAAAGTGCAGATGATATCAAGCAGACCCTGACAGGTGCGGATATGGTATTTGTTACCTGCGGAATGGGCGGTGGTACCGGCACAGGCGGAGCGCCGGTTGTCGCAAGCATTGCGAAGGAGCTCGGGTGTCTGACGGTCGGTGTTGTGACAAAGCCGTTCCGCTTTGAAGCAAATAAGCGCATGGAAAATGCAATGAAGGGAATTGAGAAGCTGGCTCAGAATGTGGATACCCTGATTGTAATCCCGAATGACCGTCTTCTTGATATTGTAGATCGTCGTACCACCATGCCGGAGGCACTTGCAAAGGCTGATGAAGTTCTTCAGCAGGCGGTGCAGGGCATCACGGACCTCATCAATCAGCCGGCTCTGATCAATCTTGATTTTGCGGATGTTCAGACGGTTATGACCAATGGCGGAATTGCACACATCGGTATCGGCGAATCCAAGGGTGACGATAAGGCTCTGGAAGCTGTCCAGCAGGCTGTGGAAAGTCCGCTGCTTGAGACATCGATTGAAGGTGCCAAGAATGTCATCATCAATATCCGCGGAGACATTTCTCTTATGGATGCCAACGATGCTGCAAGCTATGTGCAGAACATTACCGGTGAAGATGCCAATATCATCTTTGGTGCAATGTATGATGACTCCGATGTGGATTCCTGCAAGATTACAGTAATTGCAACAGGTCTTCAGGATAAGGAGAGACAGGCACAGGAGAAAAAGAAGGCAGAGGCCAAGGCACAGCAGAGAGAAAAAGCGCAGCGTGCAAAGTCAAGGGAGAACACGTTTGCTCAGTTCTCCGGCTCTGATCTGAATACTTCTCAGCCGACAACAAGAACTGCTTCAGAGCAGCCGCATCTGAACCTTCAGCAGCCAAACATTCATTCCAATGTGGAAAGAAAGGACATTCAGATCCCTGATTTCCTGAAGAACAGGACACATTGATGAAATGCCCGTACTGTGGCAATCCGGATACGCGGGTGGTGGACTCACGACCTGCCGATGACAATACGGCTATTCGAAGAAGACGCGTCTGTGATAAATGCGGAAAGCGTTTTACTTCTTATGAACGGATTGAAACGATTCCGATTGTCGTAATAAAAAAGGATGGAACCAGGGAAATCTTTGATCCTTCGAAAATTGAATCCGGTGTTCTTCGCGCCTGCCATAAAAGACCGGTGACGGCAAAGCAGATTCATGATCTGGTGATGGATATAGAATCTGAGATCTATGCACGGGGAGAACGGGAGGTCCCGAGCAGTGAAATCGGAGAGATGGTGATGAACCGTATCCGAAAACTGGATGCCGTGGCTTATGTCCGTTTTGCAAGTGTCTACCGGGAATTCAAGGATGTAGAGACCTTCATGGAAGAATTGAAAAAGTTTTTAAAATAAAGAGACTGCCGCCTTTGGCGGCAGTTTTTTCTTTGTAGGTTTCCTGCCTGAACTATGCTATAATCATTACATCTTAAAAGCCCCGGATGTTTATATAGGGCAACGCGGTATCATGTTGTGCAGGAAAAACTTTACCGCACCCGTCATAAACAGATACGGGGACTGAAAACGGAGGAAGTTATGAGACGGGTATTACTGAAACTGAGCGGAGAAGCACTTGCCGGCGACAAGAAGACCGGATTTGATGAAAAAACCTGTGTCGGTGTAGCGCAGCAGGTGAAGAAGGCTGTTGACGAGGGCGTTCAGGTTGCGATTGTCATCGGAGGAGGAAACTTCTGGAGAGGCAGATCTTCCAATGCAATTGACCGGACAAAGGCTGATCAGATCGGGATGCTGGCGACGGTGATGAACTGCATTTATGTGTCAGAAATTTTCCGCTCCGAAGGTATGAAGACGAAGATTATGACACCGTTTCAGGTGGGGGCATTTACGGAACTTTTCTCGAAAGACAGTGCGGTAGAGGCATTAAGCGAGGGAAAAGTAGTATTTTTTGCCGGCGGAACAGGGCATCCTTATTTTTCCACAGATACCGGTGTGGTTCTGAGAGCAATTGAGATGGAAGCGGATGAGATTCTTCTGGCGAAGGCCGTAGACGGTGTCTATGACTCCGATCCGAAGAAGAATCCGGATGCAAAGAAATATGACCAGATTTCGATTGGGGAAGTGGTTTCCAAAGGACTTGGCGTTGTGGATGGCGCGGCAGCAGTGCTTGCGAAGGAAAATCATATGCCGATGCTGGTATTCGGTTTAAATGAAAAGGACAGTATTGTCAGAGCACTGCACGGTGTCATTGACGGAACCCGTGTAACGGCTGACTGACCGTTCAAAAGATAGACTAAAGAATTGGATAGCATGCTGCAATAAAAATGCACTATGAATATGATATTCCGGTATACATACAGTGCATATCAATTCATGCGAAGAACTATGGAAAGGAATGAGAATAGTATGAGTGAACAGACAAAAGCATATGAAGACAAGATGGAAAAAACCCTGGAGAATCTGAAGTCAGAACTCGCAACCGTTCGTGCAGGACGTGCAAATCCGCATGTTCTCGATAAGATCATGGTTGATTACTACGGTACACCTACGTCTATTCAGCAGGTTGCAAATGTGCAGGTTCCGGAAGCCAGAATGATCACAATCACTCCGTGGGAAAAGAAAATGCTCAAGGAAATCACGAAGGCAATCCAGACTTCCGATCTTGGAATCAATCCGACAAACGACGGGAAAATGATTCGTCTTGTATTTCCGGAACTGACAGAGGAACGCCGTAAGCAGCTTTCCAAGGAAGTAAAGAAGATGGGTGAACAGGCCAAGGTTGCAACCCGTAACATCCGTCGTGACGGAAATGAAAAATTCAAGAAGCTGAAAAAGACAGGGGATGTTTCTGAGGATCAGATTGCGGACGCGGAAGATGAACTGCAGAAACTGACCGATAAGGCGATTAAAAAGATTGATGCTGCCGTGGCGGAAAAAACAAAGGAGCTTATGACAATCTGATGAAAAAGCTCGCTGTTCTCGGGTCGACCGGTTCCATCGGAACTCAGACTCTGGATGTCGTCCGGATGCATCCGGATCTTCTGAAGGTGGAATCGCTCGCCTGTGGAAAAAACATCGAATTGCTGGAGAGGGAGGCACGGGAGTTTCGTCCGTCTGTTGTTGCTGTCTATGATGAAACGGCGGCTGCGGATCTTCGGATAAAACTTAAAGATACGGATATCCGTGTCCTTACGGGAATGGATGGCCTCCTCGAAATCTGTACGCTTCCGGAAGCGGATATTGTGGTGACTGCGATTGTCGGAATGATCGGAATTCGCCCGACCATCGCTGCAATGAAGGCGGGAAAAGATATCGCTCTGGCAAATAAGGAGACCTGTGTGACTGCAGGTCACATTATTATGCCTTTGGCAAAGCAGATGGGAGTACATATTCTTCCTGTGGATTCGGAGCATTCCGCAATCTTTCAGTCACTGCAGGGAAGGGCAGACTCAAGGATTAAGAAAATTCTTCTGACGGCTTCGGGAGGTCCGTTCCGCGGCATGAAGAGGGAGGAACTTGCTCATGTGACCGTAAAGGAGGCTCTGGCACATCCGACATGGAGCATGGGACCCAAGGTGACGATTGATTCAGCTTCCATGGTGAATAAGGGGCTTGAGGTGATTGAGGCAAGGTGGCTTTTTGACGTGGATCCGGACAATATCCAGGTGGTGATTCAGCCGCAGAGCATCATTCATTCAGCCGTTGAATATGAAGATAATTCCGTGATCGCGCAGCTGGCGGTGTCGGATATGAGGGTTCCGATTCAATATGCACTGACGTATCCGAATCATCTGCCGTCTCCAGCAGCAGAACTGGACTTTACTTCCTGCAGAGGAATTGAAATCGGAGTTCCGGATGATGAAACATTCCGTGGCCTTCCACTTGCAAGAAGAGCCATAAAAGAAGGCGGTTCAATGCCTTGCGTCTTCAATGCGGCAAATGAATGGGCCAACGCATTTTTCAGAAAAGGCAAAATATCGTTCCTTCAGATCTATGACATTATTGAAGAGGCGATGGATACGCACAGTGCCATTGCAAATCCTTCCGTGGATGAAATCTTCGAAATTCAGAAGGAAATTGACAGACACTGCGAGGAAAAATATCTGAACTGATGCATATTAGGAGACGGAGGAAAAATGAAAACAAGAATTATAAGTGGTGCCGTTCTGGCGGGAATTGCGATACTGACCGGACTTCTTGGCGGCCCTGTGCTTTTATTTACTTTACTGTTCTGCTCCATTGTGGGTATGCGGGAACTGTATCTGGCGACAGGAGTGATGGAGAAGGGAAAGCATGTCTCCATTATTGCTAAAACGGGCTTTACTGCGGCCGGAATTTATTATCTGGCGATATGGCTTCTGCCATCTGAATATATCCTTCCTGTGGCAGCAATCTGCATGCTGCTGATTCTGACAACGTATGTGGCGACCTTTCCGAGATACAGTTCCGGTCAGGCAATCACAGCGGTCTTTGGCTTTTTCTATCTTGCGGTAATGCTCGGTTTTATGTATCTGACGCGTATGGAACCGGATAATGGTATACTTACGGTTTGGCTGATATACATCTCTGCATGGGGTGCTGATACGGCGGCCTATTTTGTCGGAAGATTTTTCGGAAAGCACAAAATGGCTCCGATTTTAAGCCCGAAGAAAACGGTAGAGGGAGCACTTGGCGGAGTTATCGGCGCAGGCCTTTTCGGTGTTCTGTTCAATCTGGTATTTGACCGGCAGCAGGGAAATGTATGGCAGTTCTTTGTGATCTGTGCCTGCGGTGCAGTGATTTCCATTTTCGGTGATCTTACGGCTTCTGCAATCAAGCGGGATCACGGAATCAAGGATTACGGGCATCTGATCCCGGGACATGGCGGTATTCTGGACCGCTTTGACAGTGTGATCTTCACAGCGCCGGTGATATATTTCCTGTCACTTCTTTTAATAAAATGATGTACATTGAGGTAGTTTTCTATTGAAATGGATTATTGCAATACTGATATTTTCACTGCTGATTATCGTCCATGAATTCGGACATTTTATTGTGGCAAAGCTCAATGGGGTTGAGGTGGAGGAATTCTCCATCGGATTCGGCCCCAGACTTTTGAGTACCAAATTTCATGGGACAAGATATTCTCTGAAAGTACTTCTTTTCGGCGGATCCTGTCGGATGAAAAGTATGCTGGAGAATTATGATGGTGAAGATGACAGCACTGTTCCCGCTGAGCCGGAGGAAGGTGATTTTGAAAGTGTATCCTGCGGCAGAAGGGCTGCAATCCTTTTTGCCGGTCCGTTCTTCAATTTCCTTCTGGCATTTATCTGTGCCGTGGTCGTAATTGGAGTTGTCGGCTACGATCCTGCTGAAGTCATGAGCGTCACAAAGGGATCAGCGGCGGAAAAAGCGGGAATGAAAGAAGGAGACATCATTACATCCTTCATGGGTGATCATGTGGATATCGGAAGAGATGTATCGGCATGGTTTATCCTTCACGGAGATCTGAAAAAAGGCGATACGGCAAAGATCACCTATGAACGGAACGGAAAAAAACACAGCGTTTCATTTCAGCCGGATGTGATTCGTAAGTATGTGATGGGAATCTCCTATAATATGGATGATTCAAAAGCAGTTGTACAGGATGTGCAGAAAAATTCGCCTCTGGAAAAGGCAGGGGTGAAGAAAGGCGATATCATTGCCGCGATCGACGGGAATAAGATTACAACTGCCAAATCCATGAATGAATATTTTTCCGCTCATCCGATGGACGGGAGCAGGGTGAAACTGACCTATACGCGGGATGGAAAAACCCGGGAGGCGGAAGTTACTCCGAAAATGAATGAGAATGTAAGCCTTGGATTTTCTTATAATCTCGGGCGTACAAAAACATCTCCGATCGGCGTATTGAAGTATTCGTTGATTGAAATGCGCTATTGGATCACGACGACGGTTCGTTCTCTTGCAGGGATGTTTACGGGAAGATTTACAATTAACGATCTGTCCGGACCGGTGGGGGTTGTGGATATCGTCGGAACGACATATGAGCAGACGAAGAGCGAAGGCGCGCTCATGACGTGGATGAATATGCTGAATCTTATCATTCTGCTCAGTGCAAATCTTGGTGTCATGAATCTGCTTCCGATTCCCGGAATTGATGGGGGGAAGCTCGTCGGAACACTGATCGAGGCAATCCGTGGCAAACGCGTCAGCTGGAAGGTGGAGAGCACCGTGACGCTAATCACAGCCTCGCTTCTTGTGCTTCTGATGGTCTATGTCATGTATCATGATATTGTAACGATGCTTGGGCAGTAAAGGCACTTTTTAGAGGCGTTCAAGATTGACGGGCTCAGATCATGACCTGTATAGGATACGGAGTGAACAACAGCAACCGCTAAATATGACCGTATGAAAAGTTATGAAAAAAGAGTTGACAACTGACTGAATTATCTCTATAATATCATTTGTTGACGCGAGAGAGAAAACTTGCTGAGACGTGCGGAAGTG